>JAZHDF010000022.1:0-27971 GCA_036584565.1 Candidatus Moraniibacteriota bacterium | reverse complement strand
TCGACCGAATAATTTTTGTACTCAAAAATTAGAAGTGGAGAAATCTAGATCTCTCCCTGCCTATCGGCAGGTAGGCGTGCATAAATTTCCGAGTACAGAAATTTATTTAGTCGAGATGACATGAGATCTCTCGACAAGCTCGAGATGACACATGCGGTCTGTCTTTGCGAGGGTACTCCCGCGGCAATCTCATCCGAGACATCTGCTGGCCGACGACAATCTTATTGTCTTATTATCTCGACTCCGATCGGGATTTTTTTTATTTTGTGGTATAATATACTTGCAATTTCGAATTTCAAATTTCGAATTTCAAATGAATGACAAATTAAAAAATTTAAAAAAATATTTAATAATCATTGAATGTTGATTATTTCAGTATTGAATTAACCTGCCTTTCGGTAGGCAGGTATTAATTATTAAATTTTTAAGCAACTTTTAACTTTTAACTTTGAATTTTTAACTATTGCGATGGATATAAAGAGAAAAGAAAGTAAATCAGTAACCAGCAATCAGTCATCAGTCACCAAGCCTTCTAAAAAGAGGAAGTTTTTTAACCCGTCAGTCGCGACTGACAGGTTAAAAAAATTAAAAAATTAATTAAAAAAATATGCAAAAAATCAAAAACTTTTTTAAAAGTTTCCGAAAATCGAAAACCGAATCCCCCTCGCCTATGCGGGGAGAGGGCAGTCCTCAATCCCCCTCGCCCGTACTCGGGAGAGGGGTTAGGGGAGAGGGTCCTAAGAAACGCTTTTTCTTTCCTTCTTATTTCGGGAGAAAGTTTGGAGGAGAGGGCAAAAAAGTCCGAATAATCGCCGTGGTTGCAATAGTTTTTTTGGCGGTCGGTGGAGGGTATCTCCTCACTTACGCTCAGCAATTTATCGATTCTTTTCTCAACACCGACAGAATCGCCGACCAATGGAATGTCGAGGTGGATACCGTAAACGGCGAGGTCAAACTGGCCACTCGGACTTGCAACGATACAGATTGGTTTTGCTCTCTTGATACCACTTGCGTCAACACTTTGGGCGACGGAGACTATATCATTGTCAAAAGAGTCAATGAAGCTTCTAAACAATGGAAAGTAGCCCAAACCAATTGCGACAAACCGCATTGCGGGATCGATGGCAGCCAAGACGGAGACCAACTGGTGGCCGACAATACCGTTAATTTTAACGATTATCCCGCTCGCCAAGCCTGCAAAGACGCCGGGGGTAGACTTCCGACCTTAAGTGAGTTACAATGTATCTATACCAACCGCGTGAGCTTTGGAAATAATTTCGGTACCTCTTACTATTGGTCCGGCACAGAGTACTCGGCCACGAACGCCCGGGGCGTGAATTTCAGTGACGGCAGCACGGGCAGCGGCTACAAGACCTACAGTTACTCAGTGCGTTGTGTCCGCGGGTGGTAAGAGAATTTGGAGAATCGGGAGCTGGGAATTGAACCGGGTTTAAGACTCGGCGCTAAAAAATTACGAATTTTTGTCATTTTTAATTTTCCCTCTATAATTTCGACCCCTCCCTCTGTCTTTGCGAGGGTACTCCCGCGGCAATCCCGGGATTTAAAAAACACGACCTCCCCCTCTGTCATTGCGAGAAGGTACTCCGACGAAGCAATCTTATCCGAGACCCCTTCCGGTAAAAACGAGATTGCCACAGTCGTTTTGAGTACAAAACTCCTTCGCAATGACATCCTTTTTTCTTCATTGCGAGGATACTCCCGTGGCAATCTCGTCCGAGACTGTGGCGCAATTTTTAATTTTATAAATACCTGTCTGCCGAAAGAAATCAGGATCTCTCCATAAGGTCGAGATGACATGAGATCTCTCCGTGCATAAATTTCCGAGTACAGAAATTTATTTAGTCGAGATGACACGTGCGGTTTATTATTTCGACATCCCCCTCTGTCATTGCGAGAAGGTACTCCGACGAAGCAATCTTATCCGAGACCCCTTCCGGTAAAAACGAGATTGCCACAGTCGTTTTGAGTACAAAACTCCTTCGCAATGACAAATAAAAAAACGAGACTGCTTCGGGCATACCTCGCAGAGACGATTTTTTTGGCTATAAAATCAATGTCAATCATTTTCACTTACCAAAAATTATATCGCGCATACTTATCTTGTCGCAAAAATAAACGCAAAACTTTAAACGCTTTGGATTTTGAATTGGATTTTGAAAAAAACCTTAGAGATTTGTTGCGCGACCTCAAGAATCGCAAATATAAACCGGGACGCTCTGTCTGTTTTGCCGTTTCCAAGCCGAAAATAAGAGAAATATTCGCTTCGGATTTTCGCGATCGCATCGTCCATCATCTTTTGGTCAATGAAATAATCGAATATAATCGACGCAGATTTATTTTTGACAGTTATGCCTGCCTCAAAGACAAGGGCACTCAAAAAGCGGTCAAGAGATTGAAATATTTTATCCGACACGAAATAAATTCCGGCCAAAAAAATTCCTGGTATTTAAAAATGGATGTGGCAAGTTTTTTTGCCTCCATCGATCAAAATATCCTGTTTGAAATATTCAGTCGATTTATCGAAAGCAAAAAAAGGCACCCGAGATGGAAAGCCGAAATGCTGTGGCTGGGAAAGTTGATTATTTTTTATCGTTGTCAAGATAATTTTTTTGCCAAAGGCAATCTCAAACTCTTAGCTTCCGTTCCGTTGGAAAAATCAATGTTCGGTCAGCCTTTTGGTAAGGGTTTGCCTATCGGAAATTACACTTCTCAATTTTTTGCCAATCTGTATCTGCATGAATTGGATTATTTTATAAAAAGAAAGCTAAAAATAAAAAAGTATTTACGCTATGTCGATGATTTTGTTATAATAAGTAATGATGTTGAGAAATTGCGCGCTCTGCCGGAAAAAGTGGATAATTTTTTAAAAGAAAGATTGAAATTAAAATTGCGTCAAAAAAAGACCAAAATTCGATTGATAAAAAGCGGAATTGAATTTTTGGGATATTTTATCAAAACTGATTATGCCTTGGTTAAAAATGATATTGTCCAAAGATTAAAAGAAAAAATCCGTTCCGAATCGGACGATGCAAAAATGATAGCAACGATCAATTCCTATTTCGGTCATTTCGGTCACGCGCAAACTTTTTCTCTGCGTGCCAAAGTTTGTAAAAATCTCTCCGATAAATTTGAATATTCGGATGATTGTAAAAAAGTCAATTTTGTCAGCCGGAGCTCGTAGGATTTTTTAGCCACCAGTGTGGCGATGCTTGCGAGGAGCAATAATGCGATAACCACGATTTTTACCGCCTCCTCACGGAGGCAATAATCAGCAGCAGTCTTTTTTTCAGACTGCGGTTTTTCAAGTAAAATTTTTGATTTTATCGATAAGCGGAAAAGTCAAGAGTAAAAATAATTTCGGTACCTCTAACTATTGGTCCGGCACAGAGAACTCGACCACGAACGCCCGGAACGTGAATTTCAATGACGGCAACACGAACAACAACAACAAGACCAACAGTAACTCAGTGCGTTGTGTCCGCGGGTAATTATCTCGATTATTGATATAAATTATGCAAAATTCAAATTTGTATTATAAAATTTATATGCTGACAAAATTGCTTTACCGGACGGTTCACAATATGCCCAAGGAATACAAGTTTACCATCGGACAAGAATTGATCGATTTAAGTTGGAGGTGCTTGGATAAATATTTGGAAATCAATAATTTGGAGGATGGCAAGAAGATTTTCGGCATAAAAAAACTAAGTCTTTATTTCGATAAATTAAAATGTCGTTTGCGGATGGCCCAAGAAATCGGGGCCATGAGTGAAAAACACTTCGTTCACTTGCAACAAAACTACCTTTTCTCTATCGGCGATCAAATCGGCGGTTGGCAAAAATGGGCGATTGATATCGGATAAAAATTATGAAACGCAAGCTATGATTATCGGTTTCTTACTATAATATTGACAACAATTCCTTCAAATGATACATTTAAAGTAGTTTTAATACCTATAAATGTAAAAATATGAAAAAATCCTTTATATTAGAGGAAATTTATCGACAGAATAAACACTGGAATGCACCCGAAGAATTTTTTGCCGAACTTAAGAAAATCAAATACAAGCGTAAATTATACCGGGAGCTTTTGTCATATCTTGATAAAAGACAAATATTATCCATTGTGGGATTGAGACGCACCGGTAAGACAATTCTCCTAAAACAGTTGATTAAAAAATTATACAAGACTGTCAAGCCGGAAGCAATTTTATTTTTGACTTTTGATGAAGCAATTATTCCCGGAAAAATCACCCTAGCCGATTACCTCAATCAATATCTGGAAAAAATTGCGCCCAAAAAAGGAACTCTCTTTATTTTTTTGGATGAAATTCAATACAATAAAAAATGGCAACACATTATCAAAAGATATTATGATACCGATACTCGGATAAAATTTATAGTTAGCGGTTCATCTTCTTTGTTTTTGCGTAAAAAGATCACTGAAAGTTTGGCTGGTAGAATTTATGAATTTTCACTTTCAACATTGAGCTTTGAAGAATATTTACAATTAAAAAAAGCGGATCAAAAAATGCTGGAGGCCTATATCGAGGTGGGGATTTTTTTTGATAAGCCGATTGAAAATGTCGAGACTGCAAAAAAATTTTTCCGGCAGTATGGCAGTGCGATGGAAACGGAATTTGAAAAATATTTGAAGTATGGTCAGTTTCCGGAAATTGTCGGAGAGGAAAATTTAGCCTTAATCAGAAAATATCTGACAGATGCTATTTATAAAAAAACAATTGAGTATGATATTCCTAAAATTTTCGGTGTGGAAAAGGTGGATGAGCTTAAATTTTTGTTTCAGGTTTTAGTTAGCGAGATTGGTTCATTGGTCGAAACGGGTAACATCGCACGTGAAATAGGTATCGACGAAAAAACTGTCAAAAAGTATCTTAATTATTTTGAAGAAAGTTTTTTAATTAATTTGGTTTATAATTTTACCAAGTCAGCCCGAAAGTCCAGACGTTTGAGCAAAAAGGTTTATCTGGGCAGTCCCAATTTTTTTTCAGCCCTCAATACTTGGCCGGATAGCGGACAATTTAATTATAAAATAGGATTTTTGGTAGAAAATTATTGCTTGTTGCTACTCAAAGAAAAATACGAATATGTTTCTTTTTGGCGCGTGCGAAATAAGGAGGTTGATTTTTTGGTAACTAATAATGTTTTGGATGCTAAAAAATATCAATATATAGAAATAAAATATCGTGAAACTATCTCAGTCAAAGAATTAAAATTTGCCGGTAAAATGGCAAAAAAAAGTGGAAATAAATTAATTATGATTACAAAAAATGATTTTAAAATTTATAGCAACAATATTTTAATTCCGGTTTGGATGTTGAGATAAGATGAAATATTTTGCCATTATAATCACCTTGTCATTTCGACTTCTCCCTCTGTCATTGCGAGGGTACTCCCGCGGCAATCTCGTCCGAGATTTTGGCGCAATTTTTAATTTTATAAATACCTGCCTGCCGAAAGAAATCAGGATCTCTCCATAAGGTCGAGATGACATAAGATCTCTCCGTGCATAAATTTCCGAGTACAGAAATTTATTTAGTCGAGATGACACGTGCGGTTTATTATTTCGACATCTCCCTTTGTCATTTCGACTTTATGGAGAAATCCCGTAGATCCCTGTCTGCCGGCCCGCTTCGCCAAAGCTCCAGCGAGGCGAGTCGGCAGTTCTCGACAAGCTCAAGATGCTACACCGGAGTTTGAATTTGACCCTCTCTTAGGAACAGGCTATAATTTAAGCACAAATAAAATATCCAAAAATAATTATGAAAAAGAAAAATATCACCATTGACGATTTGGCCTTGATGGTGCAAAAAGGATTTGCCGAAACTCGAGAATATATGGATAATAGATTTGAGCGTGTTGAAATAAGGCTGGACAATATCGAGATGCGATTGGATAATCTCGAAAAAGCATTTGCGGAGATGAAAGAAGACTTATCTTATATCAAAGCCGAACTCAATAAAAGAGTGGATATTTTTACTCACAAAGACCTGGAATTTCGAGTAGAAAAACTGGAGCAGAAACTCAAAAAATACGAAAAACTTTTGGCGCTCAAATCGAAATGATATGAGATCTCTCGACAAGCTCGAGATGACATGAGATCTCTGTGCCACCGCTAAAGCTAAGGCGACACGCGGTCCGCAAGGTCGAGATGACAAATTAAATAAGTAACCAGTAATCGGTAAATGGTAATCAGGGGGGGGATTTTGTCATCAGGTCATTGGGCAAATGTCATTGGGAGAGATCTTGTCATTAGGTCAACAGTCAACTGTTATCGAAAAAATAATAATCCTCTTGTCATTGCAAGGGTACTCCTGCGGCAATCTCGGGATTTAAAAAACACGGCCGCCTCCTCACTGTCATTGCGAGAAATTATGTACTCATAATTTCGTGGCAATCTCGTTCGAGACACCCGCCGGCCGACGACAATCTTATTGCTTTGTCAATCTCGACTCCGATCGGGATTTTTTTTATTTTGTGGTATAATTGAAATAATGAAAAACAAATTATATCAAAAAATATTCCTGATATTATTTTTGACTATGGGATTTTTTGCTTTGGTTTCCGACGCTCGAGCCGACTATTACGCTCAGGGGATTTTGCAATCCAAAAATATCCTCTCCAACGCCACTGTTACCGCCATCAATAGTTTTGAAGTAGTAGCCACCGTTCCGGCGGGGACGACGGTGAGCGTCAAATTTTCCCAAGACCGAGTGAATTATTATAATTCCGCCGGAGTCAAAGACGGCTGGGACAGTTGCGCCGACGGGACGACCACTATCGATCTGAGCGGACTGGGGTGGAGTCAAGAAGTTTTGTTTTATAAAATCAAACTCGAAACGACCGACGAACTGCTCACCCCCGTAGTCGGTCAAATCTCGATTGATTACGACGGGACGGCCGTGCCGGCTCTTACCGGAGATACTTATCATCAAGAGGGAATTGTCGAGTCAAAAAACATCCTTTCCGGCGCGACCGTGACGGCCATCAACGGTTTTCGAGTATCCGCCGATATTCCTCTCGGCACCGCGGTCAAGGTCAAATTTTCCCAAGACGGAGAAAATTATTATAGCTCCGCGGGAGTCGAGGATGAATGGGACAGTTGTGTCGACGGCGCGACCGATATTGATCTGAGCGGACTGGCTTGGACCGAGGCGAGCTTGTTTTATAAAATAAAATTGGAATCCAAAGTGGACGAAGCGATGACCGCCAAAGTGACGGATGCGCAAATCGATTACGACGGCACCGCGGTTCCAGCCTTTACCGGTGCGACTTACCTTCGGGAGGCTTATCTGGTCTCGACCGATCTTTTATCCGACAGCGGAATTACTCTGAGCGGGAGCGATTATTTCGGTTACGGAATTTCTTATTTGCCACCAGGCTCCGCCGTGTATGCGCAATTTTCGCAAGACGGAGTCACTTGGTACAGTTCGGGCGGCGCGATATGGGAATGGGATACTCTCGCTTTCGGCGATCATACCACTCCGGCGACGGCCCTCAGTCTCTCGACGCTCAATTGGCGAGACGGGACGAGTTTTTATTATAAGCTGAAATTTATCAATGCGGTTGACAATGCGGTTACGCCGATTGTGGCGGAGGCCGGTTTGGCGATGTTTAGCGCCACCTCCGGTAACGGAGGGACACTTTTGGGCGATCCGATTTTGGATTTGAATTTTAATGAAGGCTACGGAAGCACGGCGTATGATAGCAGTGGTCCGCCAGCTGGCGGAAATCATGGCACCTTGGTCTCCGGCGCAACTGGCACCAATACCACTCCAACCATGATGTGGGATAAAAACGGCAAAGAAGGTGGAGCGATGGAGTTTGATGGAACGGATGATTATGTTAATTTTGGAGATTTAAATAATGTTATCGATGGTATCCAGAAATTTTCAGTTTCAGTGTGGATAAAAGATAACAATTCTCCTGAAAATAGATCTTTCGTGGCTAAGTATTCAAATGTGACGGACCAATTTTCTTTTCAAACAAGTCCTGCTTCTCGTGGGGATTATAATGATATAGAGTTTTGCCTAGCTTATAATATGTGTGGATATACTAATGGCAATATTCATAGCTCTGGAGTTTGGGAGTATTGGGTAGCCATTTTTGACGGTTCAGGATCAACAAATGCTGAGAGGTTAAAAATATATAAAAATGGAATAGAACAGCCTTTGTCTTTTTATGGAAATATTCCCACTGCGACTTTTGCAAGCGATTACCCTCTTATTGTGGGAGCAAGAAGTTCTGGAGGAGCTGGTTATTTTAATGGATTGATTGATGAAGTTAAAATTTACTCCTACGCAATAAGTGAAGACGAAATCAAAACTCTTTATAACGATAGTGCCGCCATGGTAATGGGTAGCGATGAAAGTCGAAATAATAATGGGACAGCAGTGACAGGCGCCAACAAAGATTATTGCATCCCCGGCGACACCGCCAAATGCGACAAGCCGGTACTGGAATTAAAAATGAATGAAAAATCTGGCACAGTGGCTAGTGATAGCAGTGGCAATGGAAATAATGGAACACTTACTAATGGACCAATTTGGGATAGGGGAAAGATTAATGGGGGATTAAGGTTTCCCACTAATTCTAATTATGTCAGTTTGGGAAGTAGCAATAATTTTGCGATGAATAATTATACTATCGGTGCCTGGGTAAATGTGCCGACAAATATCCTTTCGGGCCAAGTATCTGTCATTAATAGAAGGAACAACAGTGATTGGTCTCAATCAAATTTTATTCTAAATATCTCTGACGACACAGAGACATATCCCGGAAGAATAGATAGCGCACATGTTACAGCAGGAGATGTTGTGGAGAGCATAGAAGGAACAACCGATATTAGAAATAGTGGCTGGAGGTACATTTCGGTATCTTACGATGGCACTTATCAGAGAATCTATCTGGATGGCAAACTGGAAAATATGGAGCCTGCTTCAGCGCCAGATACGAGCGGTACTCAGTATGTATATTTAAACAGGGATGCTACCGTTGCGAATACTGGAATATCCGGATTAAAAATGGATGATGTCAAAATCTACAATTATGCTCGTACCCCCGCCCAGATTGCTTGGGATTATAATCAAGGCAAGGCCGTCAATCATTGGACTTTTGACGAAGGCATCGGCAGTACCGTCCACGACGAAGGCGCCAGTAGAAACGACGGCACCATCACCGGCGCCACTTGGCGAGATGAAAGCGAATGCAAGAGCGGGAAATGTTTGTATTTTGACGGATTGGATACGACTAGATTAGATGCTGATACTCAGGATAATATGAATAATTTTACTGCTTGTGCATGGATTAATCCGAAGGCACTTGATAACCCTGGTAGTGATGGAGAAATGTATATATTAGAAAAGGGATTTTTCATGCGTTTATTAAATGATGGGAAGATACAATTCGCTCATCGTACCTCAGGTGCTTATCCAAGCTTAACAACGAATGATAGTGTGTCAATAAATAGATGGAGTCGTGTTTGCGGAGTTTATAAAGGTGTTAGCACTAGTCCAGAAGTTTATATAAATGGAAATAATATGGCTGGAACAGGCGGTGGCGGAAGTGGGACAAGCGACAATAGTTCATCTATTTTGAGAATGGGTGCGTATGGTGAAAATGAATATTATGCAAATTTCTACGGCTACATTGATGACCCAAAAATTTACAACTACGCTTTGACGGCAGAGCAGATTAAACAAGATTATAATGGCGGAGCAGTGAGTTTTGAATAATTAAAATTAAATAAAATAGAACTAATCTGACATATAAGACCTATATGACAAGTGATAAAAAAGAAAATCTAATTCCACCGCATGGCGGTTATCGAAATTTAAAATCATATCAAAATTCGGAAATAGTTTTTGATCTGACTAGAATTTTTTGTGAAAAGTGGATTGATAAACGAGATCGAACTTTTGATCAAATGGTCCAAGCGGCTCGAAGTGGTAAACAAAATATTGCTGAGGGCTCGATGGCCAGTGGAACTTCTAAAAAAACAGAATTAAAATTAATTAATGTAGCTCGAGCCAGCTTAGAAGAATTACTTTTGGACTATGAGGATTTTTTGCGAGGAAAAGATATCGAGAAGTGGGGCAAGGATAATCCTCTATCAAAGGAAATTAGAAATATGGCCTATCTGACGAATAGGACTCATAAGACTTATTTAAATTATTTTGAAAAACCGGAAATTGCGGCTAATGTTTTGATTTGTTTAATTCATCAAACCAATTATCTCCTAGATCAACTCAAGAGAACCCTGGAAAAAGAATTTTTAGAAAGTGGCGGTTTTACGGAAAGATTGTATAATATGAGAAGGGAAAGGAGAAAATATTAAAAACAAAAATTATATGACCTATTAGACATATAGGACTTATTGTATAAAAAATGGATATTGTCAGAAAAAAAAATAAAGTAACCAGTCATCATTCATCAGTCACAAGACCCTCCGTAAAGAGGAAGTTTTTTAACCCGTCAGTCGCGACTGACAGGTTAAAAAAATTGTATTCACCCTCCTCGCCTGTACCTGGGAGACCTGCCTGCCGGCAGGCAGGGGGGCGGGGAGAGGGTAAATTATCAATCCCCCCCTCCCTTTGGGAGAGGGCTGGGGAGAGGGTACGTAATTTTTCCCTCTCTGTCCTTCGGACATCTCCCCCAAAGGGGGAGAGAGAATCTAATCCTCCTCGCCTGTACTCGGGAGAGGGGTTAGGGGAGAGGGAAAAATCAACGCCTTCTAAAATAAAGAACATTTTTAATACCAAAAAAAGAAAATTAATTTTTTCTCTTGCTTTAATTTTACTGATTATTGCCCCTTTATCTTTTTACTTTTGGAAAAAGCAAGCCGGCGCCTCTTGGTGGAACAGTGATTGGAATTATCGCCGAGCCATCACTATCAACGCCGCTCAAATCCCAGGTGATCTCAACAACTTTCCGATGTTGGTTTCTTTTACCGATACCAACTTGACCAACAAAGCCCAAACAGACGGAGATGATATTATCTTTATCGAATCCAACGGTAACCGACTCAATCATGAAATAGAAAAATATGACAGTACTACGGGAGAACTGGTGGCTTGGGTAAATATCCCTCAATTGGACGGAGACAACGACTCTATTATATATATGTATTACGGCAATCAAACCGTCGACAATCAACAAAGACCGGAGGATGTGTGGGATGAAAATTTTATAGCTGTACATCATTTTAATGAATCCAGTACAGCTCTAAGCAGTGATTCCACTAGAAATAATAAAAATGGAACCAAGAGTGGATTTGAAGGGGATGAGTTAACTTCCGGCGGAAAAGTTGGTCCAGCCTATAATCTGGATGGGTCCAATGATTATATTTATATTCCTGAGATGCGAGCCTCTGATTATGATGAGATAACAATGTCAGTCTGGTTCAAATCGGATGTTGATAATCATGATGAAGAGATGCTTATCTGGGGACAAGGTCATCCTGGTAGTGGGACAAATTGGGCGGCAATGTTTCATCGAGCCGATACCAATCAATATGTCTGGTATGTTCCCAATACCGGTTGGGCAGATACAGAACCTGAAAATTTGAATTGGAATTATTCTACTATGAAATTAAGTAGTAATAACCAATGGGAATTTGGTTTTAATGGCAACTCTATCGGAACTTATAATGATATTGCCAATCATCAACATAGAGATATTAGTAATTATGTAGTGGCCGGTAATGGTGCTTGGGGTTATTTGGACGGACTTATCGATGAGGTGAGGATTTCAAAAACACCTCGCTCCAATAACTGGATCACCACCGAATACAACAATCAAAACTCTCCCTCCACTTTTATCAGTTTGGGTCAAGAAGAGCGGGGAAATTCTCCCGCCCTCTACCTCCCCTTTGATGAAGGTTTTGGCACCACCGCTCATGATGAATCATCCAATCGAAATGATGGAAATATTGTTGGAGCTACTTGGAAAGATGAATCAATGTGTAAAAGTGGAAAGTGTCTGGAATTTGATGGCACTGGAGATTATGTGGAAATAGCTGATAATAAATCTCTGGACTTATCTGAAGAAGTAACTCTCGAAGCTTGGGTTAAACCCACCAGTACCACTGCTACCAATCAAACTATTATTTCGAAAGTTGAAACACCATCCGAACCCACTAAAATCTACAGAAGTGTCGGACCATCTGCTACCACTGCCATCACCGTCGGCACCAGCAACGCCATGAACATCACCGGCGACCGCGCCACCTTTGCCACCGCTCTGCCGGATAATGTGGGAGTAGGGGATGCGATTCAGTATGACGCTAACGACGACGGCACCGTTGATGCATTGGCATTTATCACGGGCCGAATATCCAATACTCAATACTCAATATCCAATGTTTCGGGAACCGTTCCGGCTCCCGTAAATGCCGATAAGGATTGGGGTTTATTTAGGGCCTATACCTCTCTCGCTAACGCCGAGAAGGGCGTTGAGAATACGGGTATCAATTCAACTCTCAGAAACTTTGATGATTGGACAGCAGGAGGGGATGCGACTGCCGATGATGTGGGTAAAGACTTAGTGGCAAGTAATCAACAATGGAATATCGCTTGTTATGCGAATGGGACGATGGGGGATGGAAGCAACTTTGATTTTAATGGTTGGACAACTGGATCATGGACTTATCTTAGAGTTTATACCCCCGTAAATGCAAATGAAGTTGGCATCAGTCAAAGACACAAAGGTAGGTGGGATAATTCTTATTATTATATATCTGCAACTAGCTATAGATTGCTATATAATTATTTAAATCATATAAGGATTGAAGGTTTACAATTATTTCTAACAACTATTAGTAATATTCAATATCCCCCCATAATTAGATCTTTTATAAATTCAAGTGATTCTGCGATGTATGTATCGGATAATATTTTAAGGGCGGATTATTCTATTTTAAGTGCGGGTTATTATGGTTATGGATTTAGAAATGAAAGTGGTAATTTAGGAAACTATTATATTTATAATAATATTTTTTATAATGTCATTTCGCCTAGTGGAGGAAATTCAACTGCTATTATGACACTAAGTGGAAATAATAGAGTTTATAACAACACCATTTTTGATTGTGGTGTTGGTATGGAGGGTTTTTCAACTTTAGTAAAAAACAATATTATTCAAAATTGTACAACTGATTTTATCGGCACATTTAATTCTTCCTCGGCTAATAATTTAACTAGCAAAACTCCCGGCGCATCCAACGCCTTTGGCACCACCTACACCACCGGTACTACTACTAGCACAACTGCTAGTAAATTAATAAACTCAGGAGAAACCTTTATCACCAAAAAAGTCCAAGTTGGATCAATTATTAAAAACACCACCGACAATACTTATACCTATGTCACCGCTCTGGACTCTGAAACTCAGCTCTCTGTTGCCAATGATATTTTTGTCTCGGGCGAAGCTTATACTATCTATACCAATAAATACGGTAATGTTTCTTTTGTCTCCACTACCGCCGGAAGCGAAGACTTTCATCTCTCTCCGACCGACACAGTTGCGCGCAACAGCGGAGCGGATTTATCATCCGATAATATATTTCCTTTTAACTCAGATATTGACGGTCAATCCCGCCTCGGCTCTTCACCAGATACCAGCTACCAGATACCAGCTACCAGTTGGGATATCGGCGCCGACGAAGCCCAAGCTACGCAAATCTATCGCAGTGTCGCGCCAGGGAAGACCGATGCGCTGGAAACGGGAGATGGCAATTCTTTAACCATAAATGGTTTCACTGCCACCTTCCAAAGAGCACTCGCAGATAATGTTGGAGTAGGAGATGTGATTCAATATGATGATGACGGGGATGGGGATATTGACTCCAGTGACTCATTGGCATTCGTCACTGGGAGAATATCTAATTTCCAATATACAATATCCAATGCCAGTGGAGGCACTCCCGTGCCGGTTAATAATGATAACGATTGGAGCTTATTCCGCGCTTATACAAGTTTAGCTAATGCGGAGAACGGAGATGAGAATATCGGGATTGATAGTGATCTGCGGAATTTTGATACTTGGAGTGGAGGTAAGGATTTGGTGGTTAGTAAAGAGCAGTGGAATATTGCTTGTTATGCGAATGGGACCACAGCGGATACTACGGCGGTTGAAGTTAATGGCTGGACAACGGGAGTGCAAAATTTTGTAAAGATTTATACGTCTGTAAATAGTAATGAGGTTGGGGTTAGTCAGAGACACGATGGAAAGTGGAATGCAGATAAATATAGTTTAACTACCACAAATCAATTTGCACTGTATGACGATTATATAAGAGTAGATGGTTTACAAATTCGTACAGCTAGTGTGACAGCTGGCGGCACCAATGTAGTTGCTGTCGGTTATTTAAGTTCTGGCAACGATATTCAAATAAGTAATTCAATTATTAGAGGAGATAATAATCCTGCATACTGGCAGTGGGCTATAAATATTGGTGATTTAGACGCAAATGTCAAAATGTATAATATTATTGTTTATGATGTTGAGACTACTAATAGTGTGGTAATAAGAGTAAGTGAGGCAAATAAAGTTTATATTTATAATTCAACTTTGGTGGGCGGTGCGATAGGTCTAAGAAATGTATCTGGAATTACCTATGCAAAAAATGTGCTAGTAAAGGGTAGTGCAAATAATGACTTTTTAGAAACTAGTGGAACTCTGAATTGTAACTATTGTGCTTCTGAAGATGGGACAGCTGATGATCAAGATGGAGATGGTATAAGTGGCAACAATAAAATCAATCAAACATTTAATTTTATAAATGAAGCTGGAGGTGACTACCATCTTTCCCCAACCGACATTGTTGCTCGTAATGCCGGAGGCAATCTTTCCAATGATCCTTATTTGCCAATCACAACCGACATCGATGGAGATAACCGCCTTCGTCAAGACTCCGGCGTGGCGCAGTGGGATATCGGACCCGATGAATCAAAAGCTACTAAAATTTATCGCAGTGTCGGGCCGGGAAATACCAGCCCGCTAGCCACTGACGAAGCGCATGAAAATACGGTGAGCGTGACAAGCGGGATAGCGACTTTTGAAGCGATTTTGCCTGACCGAATCGGGGTGGGTGATGCGGTTCTTATTGATACCAATAATGATAATTCAATCACTTCTGCTGATACTCTATTATTTGTCCACGGTCGCACAAATTCGAATACCTACACACTCCGCACCCACACCGGAGCTATACCAAGCGATATATCATCCAATGATACTTATCAAATCTTCCGCGCTTATACTTCTCTGTCTAATGCTGAAGCCGGCACCAAAAATACTTCGATTCCAATAACTTTTAATGGTGGTAATCGGGATTTGGTGACGAATAATGAAGAATGGAATATTGCTTGTTATGGGGATGGGGTGGATACATCAATAGTAAATATTGATGATTGGACGACTGGAAAGGAAAATTATATTAGAGTCTATACGCCAACAGATGTGAATGAAGTTGGTATAAATCAAAGACATGAGGGATTTTGGAATAGAAATAAATATATATTAGCTGTTTCTGCGACTGCAAATAGCACTCGAGTAGTAAGTGTTCAAGATCAGTATGTAATTGTTGATGGTTTACAATTAGAGCTAACTAATAATGGGTATACGAGTTGTTTAGGTATTTATTCTAATTGGATTTCCGGTGGCTCAGATATAAGAATTAAAAATAATATTATTAAGGGAAACATTACCACATCTTCAGCTAATGCGATCGATATTCGTAATGCAGCTGGTGATGCTCTGCATTTTCCTAAAATATCAAATAATATTATTTATGATTTTAATATAACGGGTTCTTATGGAATTTATGCTTCATGTAGTGATAATGGAGCAGATTATGTTTATAATAATACAGTTTACAATTCTGATACTGGATATACAGGTTCTTCTTATGGTTTGCGAAATTATTTTTTTAATAACATTGCTCAGTCTTGCGTGGATGGTTTTAATGTGAATTCATCCGGTGGTGATACTCATGTAAATTATAATTTATCAAATTTGGCAGGAGATGCTTCTGGCACCAACTCCAAAAACTCCACCACCGTAACATTCCGCGACGCCGCCAACGACGACTACCGTCTCGCCATGTCCGATACTGCCACCAAAGGCGCTGGAATCAATCTTTCTAATGATTTAAATTTACCAATTACCGATGATATTGAGGGGGAGATTCGGCCTGGGTTGGGTTTAGACGCGATGAATCGCGTCTCTACCGGGGTGTGGGATATCGGCGCCGATCAGATTTCAAATACCATCCACAACAACTATTCCCTCAATCTAAAAACCGATTATCCGCAGGCTAGCTTTTCTACTGCTGAAAATGATAATGATAATTTCTCCAGCGGCGACATCGATCTTGCCCCCAATGAATGGTCGCATTTGGTTTACAAGCGGAATAATAACATCGAAGAATTATATATCAACGGAAGCAAAAAAGATTCCGGACTTATCTCTGATTTTCTCAAAACCAACAACGGCAAACTCTACCTCGGCGCCAAAAACGCCAACTCCGAAAACTCTTTCAAGGGTTTCCTCGATGAAGTCCGGATCTATCCTTATGCCCGTACTGAGGATGAAGTCAAAAAAGATACAACTCAGGGTTCCAGCGGAAGAGCAGCGAGCCGAGCGGCTGAAGGAGTGGGGGTTTCTATTGGGGATAAAGCTAGTGACCTTAGCGATGGCTTGGTGGGATACTGGAAGATGGATGAAACTACTTGGAATGGAACGGCCAATGAAGTGAGGGATGCGAGTGGGAATGGTAATCATGGGAGGGCTGGAGGCGGTCTTGTTCCTAGTGTCGGTAAATTTGGCAACGGTGGAGTTTACAATCAGACAGATGGTCAAAGTGTGCGTGTATCACCTAATTCAGCAATTGATTTAAATACCAATAATCAAATTTCTGTATCTGCTTGGGTTAAAGTGGCATCTCTTTCTGGCGATTGGGCGATTGTTTATGCAAAAAATAGCTCAAATACAAGTCTCGGAGAATTTCAGTATATGATGGGGTTAGATAGTAGTAACAGATTATCTTTTATAATTGGGCAATCAGCATTAATATATAATAATGCCTATGGGTCAGTACCCGAGTTGGATAGATGGTATTTTTTAACAGGTACAGTAAAGGACAATCAAGTTAATCTTTATGTGGATGGCGTTTTAGTAAAAGCAGTGCCGTTAACGGTGGCTCCTGAGATTATGAGCGTCGCATACCATGAGGGTTTGCATATAGGAGCTGAGTCAAGTAGTAAAAATTGGCATGGTAGCATTGACGAAACCCGCATCTACAATCGCGCTCTTTCTCCCGACGAAGTCCAACAACTCTACAACTACGCCCCCGGACCGGTATTGCATCTCAAGATGGATGAAAAATCAGGGACTACGGCGTTTGATAGTAGTGGGTATAACAATCATGGGACATTGTTAAATAGTCCGTTATGGACAAACGGCAAGCTAAACGGTTCTCTGGATTTTGACACTGATGGGCAATATTTGAATTTAGGTTCCGGTGAAGGTATTGATGATCTTGGGCCGATGACATTTAACACTTGGATTTATCCGCGTTCAGCCGGTCAAGGAGGCGATTTCGGCACGATCGCCGGTAAAGATGCTTATATTACAGCCGGTAATTGGTGGCTTTATACCGGTGACTATAATAATCACATTACATTTGATAAGGAATATTCAAGCGGAGATTTGGAAAAAAGATTTACCAGTTGTTATGTTCGAAATCAATGGAATTTTATTACGCTTACTTGGGACGGCACTCCTTCTCCTTCGGGTGTTCATATGTACAATAATGGACAAGAGTGTTCTTCCGATAGTGAGTCCAGTGGCTCCGGTGATTATATTTCAGACGCGTCAATGAATATGTATGTTGGCGGAAACACTGCCGGATATTCCTTTGATGGCTCTATTGATGATATAAAAATATATAATTATATCCGCACCCAAGAGCAAATCCTCGAAGATATGTCCGCTCAAGCTGGATCGATAATTGGTAGTGAAGGAAACACACTCAAAAAGCCGATACTGGATTTGAATTTCAATGAAGGTTATGGAAGCACGGCCTATGATCAGAGTGGTAATGGAAACAATGGAACATTAAACGCCGGAGCAACTGGCACCAACACCACTCCAACCATGATGTGGGATAAAAACGGCAAAGAAGGTGGAGCGATGGAGTTTGATGGGGTGAATGATAAAGTAACCCTACCTAATTCCCTGGATAAAAATACTGGTACGATTTCACATTGGCTTAAACCAGTAAATAATAATTCAATGGTAGCCTATTATGAGTCTAATGGAATGACCTCTACTATATATAATGGTTTTGGATCATCAAATGATATTCTGGAAATTAACTCTGGTGTAGATAGTATTGGAAACTATAGTTTTTTCTTTCAAGACGGGATAGCTAGCGCTAGTTTTAAGCTGGATGGTGGTGCGGTAGTCTCAAATGAGTGGGTATCTGTGGTCGCAACTTGGGACACTTCTGGATACGCAAGACTTTATATTGACAGTAAATTGGTCGATTCTTTGGATATTAGTTCGATGAATTTTTCAGGCCATATTACAACTGTCAATAATTTGGGGGAAGTTGGTGATGCTAGTGAAAGATATTTCAATGGCCTAATTGATGAACTAAAAATTTATAATTATGCTTTAAGTGAGGACGAAATCAAAACCCTCTACAACGACAGCGCCGCCATGGCAATCGGTAACGACGAATCCCGCAATAACAATGGCACGCCCATCACCGGTGCCAACAAAGATTATTGCATTCCCGGCGACACCGCCAAATGTGACAAACCGGTTTTGGAATTGAAAATGGATGAGATGACCGGCACCACCGCTTATGACACGAGCGGGAACGGGAATAATGGAGCTTTTTACAATGGGCCAATTTGGGAACCAAATGGAAAAATTGGAAGCGCCATAAAATTTGATGGGGGAGATGATTATGCAAGCATTGCAAATTTTTCACTTATTAACACAAGCAGTGCCAGTATTTCTTTTTGGTTTAAAAATAACGAATGGTCGATTGGAAATAAGATGCTTTTGGAATACAGTATGAATGCAGGAGCAAATAATGCCTTTTATATTAATATGAACGAATATGGAGATGGCAAAATAGCTTTTTGTGATCATACTAGTGACTGGAATTGTGTTTATAGCACAGATTCATACACTGACAATAGTTGGCATCATTTGCAATTTGTAACAGATAGGTCATTAGGAATAAATCAGACTAAGATATATGTCGACGGTTTAGAGAATACCTTTCAAGCCGAATCCAATGACAATAGCGGAAATTTTGGAGGTCCGTATGGTTTGTATTTATTTTCCAGAGGTGGCGGATCGGAGTTTGTTAATGGTTTTATTGATGATGTAAAAATCTACAACTACGCTCGCACTCCTGCTCAAATCGCTTGGGATTATAATCAAGGCAAACCGATCAATCATTGGACCTTTGACGAAGGCATCGGTAGCACCGTCCACGACGAAGGCGACAATAGAAACGACGGCGCCATCACCGGCGCTACTTGGCGAAAAGAAAGTGAATGCAAAACAGGAAAGTGTTTATATTTTAATGGTCAAAATACTACCAGGATTTTAGCGGACTCTCAGGATAATATGAATAATTTTACTGCTTGTGCATGGGTGAATCCCAGTGCTATAAATAATTTAGATAATGATCCTTGGATGCAAATTATCAACAAAGGTTGGGAGTTTAAAGTTCTAAATAACGGAAAATTGAATCTATATGTTGGAACATCTTCTTCTTATCCTAATTTTATAACCGAGTCGGCTATAAAAATAAATGAATGGCAAAGGGTTTGTGCTGTTTTTAAGGGGGTGGGTCAAAGTTCTCAAATTTTTATCAATGGAAACGAACAAGCGCTTTCCACCTCTTATTCGGGAGATGGAACTCAACTTGACGATAGTGCTTCTTATCTTAGTCTTAGTGCAGATAGGAATAACGATTATTTTGGAAATTTTTACGGCTACATCGATGACCCTAAAGTTTACAATTATGCCTTGACTGATGAGCAAATTAAACTTGAATATAATAATTCTTCAGCTGTTAGTTTTGAGTAAAATAGTTTATAAAGTTCATAAGGTTTTTAAAGTTTATAAAGAAAAAAGACAGTCACCAGTCAATGGTTATTAAAATCCGGAATTTTTCATTTTTGTTATTTTGATTACTCCCGCTTGTCATTCCGACCGGATAAATTTAGGTACTCATAAATTTAGTAGCGGAGGAATCTCAGAGATCCCTGCCTGCCGGCCCGCTTCGCCAAAGCTCCAGCGAGGCGAGTAGGCGGGTACTCAAGATTTATGCATGGAGAAATCTAGATCTCTCGACTTTATTCGCTAGTCGCTCATTTCGCTCGAGATGACACACTGTAGCTCAAGATGATACATCCTTGTCATTCCGACCAACTCCCTTTTGTCATTCCGACCTTGTGGAGGAATCCCGTCCGACCCGGATCTGTCATTGCGAGGGTACTCCCGTGGCAATCTCGTCCGAGACATCTGCTGGCCGACGACAATCTTATTGCCTTATCATCTCGACTCCGATCGGGATTTTTTTTATTTTGTGGTATAATTGGATTAGTTTATAAAGTAAAAAGTTTATAAAGTTTTTAAAGTTTTTTTGCAACTCGTTAACTAAAAAATAGAAAATTAACTTCGTTAAATAATTTTTAACTTTGCATTCCTGCCTGCCGGTAGGCAGGTTGAACTTTTAACTATCGTGATGGATATCAAGAGGGTAAATAATAATCACTCACCAATCACCAAACCCTCCAAAAAGAGAAAGTTTTTAAGTCTTCTCAAGGTTCGACCTTTGGCTTTCTAGATTTAGTTTTCAGGGTTCGACCTTTGGCGCGCCAAAGGTCGAACCCTGAAAAGAACCGAAAGTCTAATTAATTTAATAATAAAATAATTCAAAAAATATGCCCAAAAAAATGACAAAAAAAGCAAAACATAACATCAAAGCAAAAATAAAAAAACATCGACAATATTTTTTCGGGTTGGGTCGGCGAATGATTACCGTGATAGTTTTGACTTTGACAGCCATCTCCACCTTTGTGGCTTATGCTGCGTTTACCGAGCCGACAGCGGCGCCGAGCGCGTCCAATCAGGATTTCTTGCAAAACATACTGGGAGCGGACAATGCGGACAATGCTTTTTCTTCAACCAATGTGGTCGCTAACAATGACGGCTCGGTAATCGAGCGCTTGGAATATCTTTCCGGACTTCTCGATTTGCCCGCTCAAGCGGATGTGAAGCTATCTACCGCTTACGGCAACGAAAATATCGGTTCGTTGACTCCGGCCAACGGAGCCTCCACCGCCTTGGACGCCACCGCTTCGGATGTTTTGGCGGGCAAAACTTTTTTCGGTTCCGGCGATAATGATTGGACACCGACTGTGGGAACTTTGGACATATTCGGCGACTATGAAAACCAAAAAAATCAAATCTGGGACGACGGGAAAGGCTCCGCCAGCAGTCAAGACAATCTCGCCGACGCTTGGACCAACAGTCAAGATCAAAACAACGAAGAATCAACCTGGGAAACTTTTACCGACAGTAATTTAAACGGCGCTCTGGTAGCCAGTGGCGAGGTAAAGAGGGATACTCGCACCGGACTTTTTTGGACCAATTGTTATGACACTACCTCCGGGGGCGGCGGTTGCGATACGATTGAAAACAGCTTTGTCCTAAACGGAGTGATCGCCGACACGGATGACGGCCTGGATGCCGAGGGCGGAGCGGCGGTAGATTTTTGCGAAGCACTCTCTCTTGATTCCGATGGAAACGGGACCGATGAGACGGATTGGTATCTGCCCGGTCAAAAAGAATTGATGCAAGCCTATATTGACGGAGCGGCCAATAACATCCCGGAACCGGCGCGCGATTATTGGTCGTCTACCGAGAACTATAATAGTAGCAGTTACGCTTGGTACGTGTTCTTGGGTAACGGCTACGCGGGCAGGTACACTAAGACTCTTCTCTATTATGCGCGCTGTGTCCGCCGGTGATTATATCATTTATGATTATTGATTTATGATTTTAAATTATGAATTCATCAGAATTAAAAGAAAGAACAAAACAATTTGCATTGAGAATTATAAAGTTGGTTGAAGCTTTACCAAAAAGTATGACTGGACGGACGATTGGTAATCAACTTGTAAGATCAGGAACTTCGACAGCGGCCAATTATAGAGCTGTTTGTCGATCTAGATCTAGAGCGGATTTTATATCCAAGCTAGGTATAGTTATTGAAGAGTGTGACGAAAGTGCTTTCTGGTTGGAAATTATTGTTGATAGTAAATTAATGAAAAAAGATTTAATCGATCCCTTACTTAAGGAAGTCAATGAATTGGTTGCTATTTTTGTATCTTCGAGAAAAACATCAATAGAAAATAATAAATTTAAAAATCTTAAATCTTAATTTCTAAATCTAAAATGGCTCGTTATCAACATCTCCCGATTTTTCAAGCAGCTTATGATTTGAATATCGAAATTCACCGTCGAGTGGAAAACTTCCCTCGCGTCCATCGCTACTCGATGGGTGAAAGATTGAAAAGTCTAACCATGGATTTTTTGGATTTGATGGTAAAAGCCAATTCCGTTCAAAATAAATTTGAAATTTTAACTCAAAGCGAGTTTATCCTTGAAAAATTAAAAATATACATAAGAACCTGTTTTGATCTGAAAATATTCGGACCCAGAATTTTTGAATTTTTAATTCGTAAAATAGAAGACATTTGTCAACAACTGAGCAAATGGAAAAATTGGTCAAAAAAGGGGAATTTATGAATTAAGATTTAAGATTTTTGATTTATGATTTAAGATTTTTTTTGTGAGAGTCAAGATTTTGTCATTGCAAGGTTTGAATATTTGTCCTTGCGAGGATTGAGCCGCCGTCTTTGCGAGTGAAACCCAGCTGTCATTGCGAGGGTACTCCCTCGGCAATCCCGGGATTTTTTAAAAAGACTGCTTTCCTCAAGGTCATTGCGAGAAATTAGGTACTCATAATTTCGCGGCAATCCCGTCCGATTCAGACTTGTCTTTGCGAGGGTATTCCCGTGGCAATCCCGTCCGAGACACCCGCCATTATAACGAGATTGCCACAGTCGTTTTGAATACCCCGGTCAGATATTATCTGATGGGGCAAGCAAAAATTACTCGCAATGACAATCTTTTTTCGTCTTTGCGAGGGTATTCCCGCGGCAATCTCCAAAAAAATCAAAAAAAGCCGGAGTTTCGAATGTCAATAAGGGTGTTCGAAAGCGAGTCGGAGTTTCTCAATCACGATTTCATCGGATCATTGCAAGCAGTGATTATAAAACGGGAAATAATCATACCAAGCCAAGGCGAGGATTGATTATTTGAAACAAAATACCAACGATGAATTTTTTTTGACCGGCGCGCAATTATTGGTCGTCTACCGAGAACTATAATAGTAGCAGTAACGCTTGGAACGTGAACTTGAATAACGGCAACACGAACAATAACACTAAGACTAATCTCAATTATGCGCGCTGTGTCCGCCGGAAATTGAGGTCTCGATTCGATTGCCTCAAACGCCGGCTTTTTTGGAGGATTTTTTGGAGGCTTAACCTCCATTATGGAGGTTAAGCCTCCAAATCGGAAATTTTTTAGGAAGTTTCTTTCCAGATGAAATAATCCAAATTTTTGTTTACCGGAGTCAGGTAAAGCTTTAAAATATTAAAATGTTTTTCATAGAGGTGTTTACGCAAGCGATAGGTGTCGGCGTGTTTAAAAATTCCGTAATATGAATTTACGATAGCCAACATTTGCTGGAATTCTTGGCGCAATTCGGGCGTCCAAAGTCTGATTGGTTGAACGGGATTATCAGTCAGAATTTTTTGATTAAATCTCCAGATTTTATGTTTGAATTTTTTAACCGTGCGGTTGCGGACAAGCGTATAATTCGGCTTTACAATATAGCCGACAAAATTAATCCCCCGGCGAACCGATTTGAGAATTGTTTTTTCGGGATGCAGTTCCAGCTTGAGTTTTTGACGCAAAAAATTATCGATTTCATCGCGCCAAATTTCCAGCTGACGGGGATTTTTGTGAAGCAAGAGCATATCATCGACATAACGCAGATAATATTGGGCTTTGAGTTTGTGTTTGACGAATTGGTCCAGTTCATTGAGATAAACATTGGCAAAAAATTGAGAAGTCAAATTGCCGATCGGTAATCCGCGAGTGTCGGGAACGTCAAAAAGCGACTTTCCCTCGGGAAGCAGATTAAAAAGCTTGAGTTGTCCTTTTTTTAAAAAATCGGAAGTCGGATTGTGAAAAATTATTTTTTCCGCCAGCCAAAGCAACTCGGAGTTTTTAACTTCTTTTTTGATCAAGTTAAAAAGAAGTTTTTTGTTGAGCGACATAAAAAAGGAGCGAATATCGATTTGGAGAAAATAGTCGGAAGCGGGGTGATTTTTTTGAATGATTTTTCTCAAATTAGTTATCGCTTTGATTGCGCCTTTGTTTTTCCGGCAGGCGTAAGAATGAAAGATGAATTTCGGTTCCCAAATCGGCTCTAAATATCCGATAAGTAAATGGTGGATGACCCGATCGCCGAAATCAGCCGCAAAAATCTCGCGCGTTTTCGGCTCGGTAACCACAAAGCAAATAGAACGACCGGGAGAATAATTTCGCTCAAGTAGTTCTTGCTCCAATTGCAAAAGCTTAGCTTCAAAATCGATTTCAAATTTACCGGCGTTGGCGGTGTTTCTTTTATGATTTCGACAATGATAATAAGCCGCTAAAAGTTTTCCAAAACAAAAAGGATTCATTTGTGTAAGCATTTTTTATTTTTATGATATAATTAAAGATAAGAAATTTCAAAAAGAGTCTTTGCGAGGAGGTACTCCGACGAAGCAATCCTGTCCGAGACTGCCGCGCAATTTCCGAGTACCCCTGTCAGATATTATCTGACGGGGCAGGCGGAAATTACTCGCAGAGACAAATAAAAAAACGAGATTGCCAAGTAATTTTTGATTACAAAAATTACTTGCAATGACATCCTTTTTTCGTCTTTGCGAGGGAAACCCGGCTGTCATTGCGAGGAGGTAATCCGATGCGGCAATCTCCGGCTAAACATTTTCAAATATAGTTATGCAAAAAAAAATCTCCAACATAATAAAAAAAATCAAAAAAAATCCTCAAAAAAAAATTATTCTCGGCGTAGTTATTTTTTTTGTTTTAATTTTAGGGGTGATTTTTTATCAGGTTCCCAAATGGACCAAACAATATCAATTACGCACCCGTTTTTATAAAACAACCGAGAAATTAAGCGCTATCAGCGAAGAGCAAGCCAGAGGAGATATTGCCGGACAATGCGATAAAATTAGAAACTCCGCCGATAGGCTATATTTAGCCGATGAAATTGTCGCTGAAATGGAAAAAAATCAAACCGGTGAAAAAATAAAATTGGTCGGGAAAAGTGAAGCTAACGCGGAAAATCAGTCGGGAAAATATTTACTTTTAAATATTCAGAATAAGGAAGTGGAGTTGGTCTGTTTCGATTTTTCGCAGCGAGTAATCGTTGAAGGAGGAGGGCAAATTGAATTTTCTTTGAATAATTTCAAAAATATCCAAGGCAATGCTTTGAGTTTAAACGGAGGAGAAGGAAAAATTCATCACAATCTAATTGAAAAATCTTCCAAGGCGGGGATTTTTGCCAATGAAGGGAAATGGGAGATTTATGGTAATATTATAAAAGACAATCTGAGTTACGGGGTTTATGGCGGTTATGAAGCGGATATTTTATTGAGAGAGAATGCCATTTTAAATAACGGCGGTTATGAAGTGCGGATTTTGAAAGAGAGAAAAGTTTTTGATTGAGTATTTGTCATTGTGGCGGTTAAAACTCTGTCATTGCGAGGGTACTCCCGTGGAAACCTCTATTCTTACCCAAGATCTCTCAACTCCTCCGCCAGCTAGCGGATCCGCTCGAGATGACACGTGTAGTTTGTTATTTCGACCTTGCGGAGAAATCCCCTCCTTCTGTCATTCCGACCGGATAAATTTAGGTACTCATAAATTTAGGAGTGGAGGAATCTCAGAGATCCCTGCCTGCCGGTCCGCTTCGCCAAAGCTCCAGCGAGGCGAGCAGGCAGGTCTCCACAGGGTCGAGATGACAAGAGATCTCTTGACTTCATTCGCTATTCGATCATTTCGCTTGAGATGACATGAGATCTCTCCGTGCATAAATTTATGATTACATAAATTTATTTAGTCGAGATGACACGCACAACAAGACAAAAATTATCTATGCATAAATTTTTTATTACAATATTAATTTTTATTATCCCGCTTATCGTTTTTGCGGATAATTCCGGCAATTCAACCGGTTTTGTTTGGAGCGAAAAAATCGGCTGGATTCATTTTTCCGGCGAGGATGCGGGGATTGACTATGGGATAAAAATAAGCTCCGATCAAATCAGCGGTTATGTTTGGAGCGAAAAAACCGGTTGGATTTCATTAAACTGTCTCAATGATTTATCTTGCAATAGCCAGCCCTACGGCGTGGTTTCCGATGGTGAGGGTAACATGTCCGGCTACGCTTGGAGCGAAAAGGGTGGTTGGATAAATTTTAACGGAACGGGGGCGGTGGAATATCAAACACAAATCGACAGTGACGGTAATATGACCGGCTACGCTTGGAGCGAAAAAGTCGGCTGGATAAACTCCGATGATGTCGGTGATTATTATGGCGTGACGACCGAGGCCGGCGAGGCTTATTGTGAAGATTGTGTTCCTTGTAATCCGCCGGTGGTGGCTTGGAATTTTGATGAGGGCTTTGGCACGACGGCGTATGACAGTAGTTTTCGGGGTAATAATATAAATAATGACGGAACTTTGACAAACGGACCGATTTGGCAAAACAGGGATTTGTGTGTCAGCGGAAAATGTTTGCAATTTGACGGCAATGACGATTATGTCAATCGCACCTATGACACGGATTTGAGTTTTAAGGATAATAGTTTTTCTATCGGCGGATGGCTCAAAACCTCAACAATTGTCGGTCCCGCCTACCTTTTTTCTCGTTATGACACTGCGGGTTGGAAAGTTTGGCTCGAAGCCGACGGAGACGCTTGTTTCGGAATCGATGATGACAATACGTGGGTGGATGAAAGTTCCGATGATTTTATTTGCACCGCCGGCAAAAATTACAATGACAACAATTGGCATTACATTTTAGCCAAAAAAGATTCTTTAAACGGTATTTATTTATATATGGATGGTCAACTGATTGTTTCCGATGAAAGTTTAACCGCTAGCGGTTCGCTCTCCGGGACAAATCCGGTTTTTTATACGGGAGTAAATAGTGACGGAATAAGCGATCATTTTTTCGGATTTTTGGATGAATTTAAATTATATGACTATGCTCGCAGTGAGGATCAGATAAAACAGGATTATAATGCGGGATTGTCCGGGGTAAATTCTAACCGGGGAACGAGTGTTTCCATAGGCGACAATTCCGCCAAATGGATGAGTGACGGTTTAGTGGGTTATTGGAAAATGGATGAAAGCTCTTGGAATGGAACTACTAATGAAGTTAGAGATGTTAGTGGAAATAATAATCATGGAACGGCGAGCGGAGGAAGCCTGCCTGCCGGAGGCAGGTTTGGAAATGGAGGAAATTTTGATGGGGTGGATGATTATGTTGAATTAAAAAATATTAATTCTAATACCGGTTTTTCTATTTCAACATGGGCTTACGTTGATGATAATACTTTATATAATCAACTCGGAATAGTTTCAACTAGAACAGGTGTAGGAAACTCAATTTACAGGCGTTCATCAATCGTAAGGTGATGGGTTGATGCATGGCGGCTCCAAGTTAGTTATGGCTAATTATATGG
>JAZHDF010000021.1:0-6725 GCA_036584565.1 Candidatus Moraniibacteriota bacterium | reverse complement strand
TATAGAGAGATTAAATGAATTGGCGAGTGTAAACTTGACGCTGCAATGTTACAATTTGGGATTCTAATTAAGCTTGGGCATTATAAATAGCGAATTTTGATAACAATTGACTATTGACTAATGACTTGATGACTATTTATCTATTTTCCACTTTGTATTTTGATCTTTAGACCGGCTTTATCAGTTTATTAGTCATAAACTCTTCGCCACTCTATTTTGCGGGATTTTTTTCGGATTGCTAAGTTTTTCAAAAAATAGTAAGATAGTTATGATGTATAATGTAAAACTGGAACAATTCGAAGGGCCCCTGGATCTGCTTTTGGATCTTATCAATAAGGAAAAGATGAATATTACCAGTATCAGTCTGGCGAAAATTACCGATCAATACTTGGAATATTTGGAAAAAAGAGAAGATATTAACTTGATGAATTTGGCTGATTTTTTGACAGTGGCGGCCAAACTAATCTTGATAAAATCCAAAGCCTTATTACCTCTTTTGGATTTAAGCAATGATGAAGAAGAGGAAATTTTTGATTTGGAAAAGCAATTGGAGGAATATAAAAAATTTAAGCTTATTGCTGTAGAGTTGGAAAAGATTTTTAAAAACGAACGGCAATCTTTCTCTCGGGACAACTTTTTGGAAATTAAGCCGGTTTTTTCTCCCCCGGAGGGAGTGGGAGCAGAGGAGCTGAGAAATATTTACGAGGATATTTTGGGTCAAATTCCGATTTTGGAAAAATTGGAAGAAGAAAGGATCACCAGGGTGATTTCACTTAAGGAAAAAATTGATAAGTTGAAGGAAATCTTGAGTCGAAAAATCGAATTCAATTTTAGCGAGGTAATCAAGAAAGGCGGGGATAAAGCGGAAATTATCGTTTCATTTTTGGCGGTTTTGGAGATGGTAAAACGAAGAATCGTGATGGTTGAGCAAAATGAAATTTTTTATGATATAAAATTAAAAAGAAAAAATTAATTTTTTACCACTCTCTATGGAAAAAGAAAAAATAAAATCGATTATTGAAAGTGTTTTGTTTATCGGGGGGGAGGAATTGTCCGTCGGACACTTGGCCAAAATTTTGGAGATAAAAAAGGAGCTTGTCCTGGCGAATCTTGATGAGTTGGCAAAAGAATACAGAAATAAAAATAGCGGGATTTTGATAATAAAAAACGGAGAGAATTATCAGATGGTGACCAATTCTGAAAATTCCACTTGGGTTGAAAAAACCATTAAACGTAATCTGCAAGAAAATATGAGTCGCACCGCCTTGGAGGTTTTGGCGATCGTGGCTTATCGCGGTCCGGTTTCTCGGGCGGAAATCGAAGCGATTAGAGGAGTAAATTCCAGCTTTACCTTGCGGAACTTATTGATGAGAGGATTAATTTTCAGGGGTGTAAACGAAAGTGATCAGCGCGGTTATCTTTATAATATTTCAATGGATTTTATTAAAAAAATGGGAATGAAAAAAATAGAGGATTTGCCCGAATTTGAAGTATTATCCAAAGATAAGAGGGTTGAATCGATTATTAATTTGAACCTGGAAAAATAAAAATCATTTTTATGTCAAAAAGAATCTTTTCTCTGAAAATTTTATTTGTTTTAGCTTGCTTTATTTTGTTAGGCGGTTGGGGTTTTCAAAATAAATCTTTTTTTATTTCAAAACTTAAAAAAGAAGAGGTTAAAGCCGAACCTTCGGTAAAGGGAGAATATGACGCTTCGGAGGTGTCTGAAAACACAAGCGTTCTAAAAAAGTACAACTTTCCGGTCGCCTCCTATACCCCGATTAGAAAGCCCGGCACTCTTGATTTGCGCGTTTTTCGGGCTCATGCCTCGGTTATTTTGGATGTCGATAGCGGAACTATTTTGCATTTTGAAAACGGCAAAGAAGAGCGACAAATTGCTTCTTTGACAAAAATTATGACCGCGGTTTTGGCGGTTGAAAAAATAGAAGATCTAAACAAAGAAGTGGTGACGATTGATGAAGAGGCTGTTTATGCCGACGGAACAAAAATAGGTTGTCCCTCTTCGGGTAATTGCATCGGTACACGCTTGCGAGTGGGGGAAAAAATATCCGCCATGTCTTTATTTAAAGCAATGTTGATGAACAGTGCTAATGATTCAGCTATCGCCTTAAGCAAACACATTGGCGGAACTCAAGAAAAATTTGCCGAAATGATGAATGATAAGGCCAGGGAGTTGGGTTTAAAAAATACCAATTTTTGCACTGCTTCAGGTTTGGAAATTGAAGGAAAAGAAGACCAATGTTATTCAAGCGCTTATGATATCGCCAGAGTCGCCGCTTATTCGATGCGACATAAGATTATCTGGGATACCTTTAAAATTCCAGAAGATAAAATTCAATCTTTGGATGGAAAATTTACTCATGATATAATGAATACAAATAAACTATTGGGGATTATGCCGGAATGCATGGGAACCAAAACCGGCTTTACTCCTCTAGCCGGGAAGTCCTTGATGATCGGGGCGGAGGATTCAACCAAAAAACATAAAATAATCGCAGTGGTCTTGGATGATGCATATATGTGGGAGGATATCAGAGAAATGGTTTACTGGGCTTTTAATTCGCACGCCTGGCAATAGGAGTCATTAATTAATAATTAAGAATGAATAATTGAAATTTTTATCCGGTTAAAATTTTATTTTAATTTTTAAGTTTTAAAAAACCTGTCTACCGGTTATACACCGCCAAAGGCTATGACCGAAGAAGCGCGGATAGAGGGGATATGAATAATAATCAATAATGGATATTTATTAAAAAAGCTAAATATTTAATTAAAAAATTAAATCATTGATTATTGAATGAATATTGTACATTGAATATTGGGTATTATTTAAATTTTTTTAAATAAATTTATTGATAATTAATTGCCGGTTGCCAGATGCTGGTTCCCGGTTATCAAATATAATGATAAGAATAGTTTTAACAGGCGGAGGAACAGGAGGGCATATTTTTCCTCTGACGACCGTGGCCAAAAGAATAAAAGAAAAAAGAAGCGATGTCGATTTTTTATATTTGGGTTCCAACGGTGATCTGGAGAGATCCGCCATGATCGGCAATGATATCAGAATGAAATATATTGTGGGAGGAAAAATGCGACGTTATTTTTCGGGAGCCAATTTTTTAGATTTTTTTAAGATTCCTATCGGGATAATTCAGTCTCTATGGCACTTACTTTGGTATATGCCGGACGCGGTTTTTTCCAAAGGCGGCTATGTTTCCTTTCCGGTAGCTTTTGCGGCCTGGGCTTATTCTATCCCTATTTTAACTCATGAGTCGGATTCTATCCCCGGCTTGGCTAACCGTCTAATTGGAGCTCTTTCCGATCGAATTGCTATTTCTTATCCCAAGACCAGGCGGTATTTTTCGGAAAGTAAAATTTTGTTAACCGGTAATCCGATTAGAGACGATATTAATCAAGGGGATAAAAAAGTTTTTTTGGAAAAATTCAGTTTGACCCAATCGAGGCCGGTAATTCTTATTTTGGGGGGGAGTCAGGGGGCACAAAATATCAATCAATCAATAGTGGCTATTTTGCCGGATTTGGTTAAAATCAGTCAAATTATCCATCAGACCGGTGAAGCCAAATATAAGGAAACGGTTAAATTGGCCAGAGAAGTGGGAATAAAAGAAAATCGGGATGGTTATTATCCTGTTCCTTTTATTGAATCCGAGGAAATGAAAAATGCCTTGGCGGTGGCCGATATCGTTATTAGTCGGGCTGGAGCCAATTCGATTTCCGAAATTGCCGCCAACAAAAAGCCGGCCATCCTGATTCCCTTAAGTAGTGCCGCTAATAATCATCAAGGAATGAACGCGTATGCTTTAGCCGAAAACGGAGGGGCGATTGTTTTGGAGGAAACAAATATCGGAAAAAATATGCTTATTAAAAAAATTAATGATTTATTGCAAGATGAAGAATTGAGAAAGAAATTATCCGAAAATATCGGTAATTTTTACCATCCCGATGCGGCCGAAAAACTAGCTCAAGGAATCATTGATCTGGCGGATTAAAAGTTGTATAATTGAATACCAATCAGGTTTAAATTATAATCATAATCCATATGGTGAAAGGTAGAATTTATATTATCAGTATCGAGGGAGCGGGAACTTCGGCTTTGGCCGTGATTTACAAAAAAATGGGCTGGAGTGTAAGCGGCTCCGATGAGGGAGATCATTTTTACGGGGATATTTTAAAAAAGAACAGAATTAAAGTTTTTGGGACTTATAATGCCAAAAATATTCCCAAAAATGTTACTAAGGTAGTTTATTCCACCAGCGTCAAAGAGGATAATCCGGAAATGAAAGAAGCGCGAGCTAGAAAAATTCCACTTTTGAGTTATCCCGAAGCTTTGGCGGAAATTTTTAATCAAAAAATCGGAATCGCTGTTTGCGGCACGCATGGCAAAACCACCACTACGGCAATATTGGCCAATACTTTCAAGGAATTGGGCTTAAAACCGAGCGCTTTGGTGGGAAGCAAGGTTAAAAATTGGGGCGGGAATAATTTGGCGGGAAACGGAGATTATTTTATTATTGAAGCTGATGAATATCAAAATAAACTTAGTAAATACAAACCTTGGGCGGTAATTTTAACCAGTATCGATTATGATCACCCCGATTTTTTTAAAGATTTTCAGGCATACAAACAAGTTTTTATCGATTTTGTCAAAAAAATTCCCCGTCACGGCTTGCTTATTTATTGCAACGATGATGCGGATGTAATCGAGGTGGCTAAGGAGGCCGGTTGTCAGAAAATCAGTTACGGTTTCTCGGAAGGGAGTATGTGCAAGATTGAAAACTTTGAATTTCAAATAAACAACTTTCAAATAAACAACAGCGTCAGTCAGACTTTCGAAATTTTTTTCAAGGAAATTTTTTTCGGTAAATTTAAAGTCGGTCTGGCCGGTAAGCACAATGTTTTAAATACCGCAGCGGTGATCGCTTTTTGCCACAAGCTCAATATTGGCGCCGCCAAAGTGGCGGAGGCTTTAAGGGTTTTTGCCGGAACCAGTCGCCGTTTCGAATATATTGGTGAAAACAAGGGCGCTTTTTTAATCGACGATTATGCCCATCATCCGCGAGAAATTGAGACTACTCTCAAGGCGGCCAAAAATATTTTTCCGCAGAGAAGAATTATTACCGTTTTCCATCCTCATTCTTTCACTCGAACGGAGGCCTTAATGTCGGAATTTGCCCAGAGTTTTGATAATACCGATACGGTTATAGTTTTGGATATCTATGGTAGTGCTCGAGAACAAACAGGCAATGTGAATTCTCAAGATTTAGTTAGATCGATTAATAAATACAATCCCGGTAAAGCTCAATATATTCCCACTATCGAAGAAGCCATTGATTTTTTAAAGGAAAAGATAGAGGAGAAAGATTTGATTATTTCAATGGGAGCCGGAGATGTTTGGCGAGTGACTCATGGGTTGAAAAACAAATATCGAAGATAGACGAGTGTCTTAAGGAGTTAAATGTGGTATAATCCGGATAAATAAGAGCTGGTAGTGAATAGAACATTTATTTTCCCCAAAAAGTTCCTTTTTCTCCGGCCTTTCACTGCATACGGCAGCTACGAAAAAGAATCCTTTTTTGGGAAAATAAATTCAAGGCCGCTCTATTTATAAGTTTTATCGGACACCGCTTATAAGAGTTTAATAAATTTTCAATAAAACGGTTTGGATAAAAATTAAGGAGATTGAAAGAAAAAAATAATAATAAAAAATATGGGTAAAGAATTAAGAAAATTAACCAGAACATCCAAGCATAGTTATTCCGTAACGATTCCCAAAGAGATAGTGCGGAAATATAAGTGGCGGGAAAAGCAGGTTTTGGTAGTCGAGGATAAAGGCAGGGGAGTTATTTCAATCAGAGATCGACGGAAAAAATAAGACAATTGAGAAGTAAGTACTCAAGTACGTACTTCGGTTCAGTTCAATTTTTAAAATGAGCATTGAAATCAAAAAAAACGTTGATTTGGCGCCATTAACCACCCTAAAAGTGGGGGGTAGGGCGGATTTTTTGGTTGAAGCAAATAAGCAGGATGACATCAAGGAAGCCTTGGAATTCGCTCAAAAAAACAAACTTAAGATATTTGTTTTGGCCGGGGGTTCGAATGTTTTGATAAATGATGAAGGTTGGCGGGGCTTGGTGATAAAAATGAAATTAAACAAAATTTTTTTAAAAGGGGAGAAAATAATTTGTGAGGCCGGGGCGGATTTATCCAAATTGGTAAATTTTTCTATCGAGCAAAGCTTGACCGGTTTGGAATGGGCAGCCGGAATTCCCGGTTCAGTCGGGGGAGCAATTAGAGGTAATGCCGGGGCTTTTGGCGGAGAAATGAGAGATTCGTTAGCAAAAGTCGTTTTTTTCGATTTATCCAAAGAAAAAATGGAATTGGAGGAGATAGCAGGCGAAGATTGTCAATTCGGTTATCGAGAGAGTGTTTTTAAAAAAAACATTAATTTGATTATTGTGTCAGCAGAGCTTGTTCTAAATCGAGGAGAGGCAGCAAAAAGCCGAATGATGGTTCGAGATTTCATTTGCAAGAGAGCGTCCAATCAGCCGATCGGTTTCAGCGCCGGAAGTTTTTTTAAAAATCCGACAGTGACCGATTTGGAGATAATTGAAAAATTCGAGCATGATCAGGAGAAAAAAATAAGAGGAGACAGGCTCCCAGCTGGTTGGTTTATTCAGGATTTG
>JAZHDF010000020.1:0-28141 GCA_036584565.1 Candidatus Moraniibacteriota bacterium | reverse complement strand
ACGCCTGCCTGCGTCTGTCCTACGCCACGGACGAGAAAAGCCTCACCGAGGCCCTATATCCAAATCCGGCAAAAAAGATCCGATCAAAACCGCTATAAAAATAACAACGGAATATTCCAAAGAAAAAAACAATGAATAAATCAAGCCGAACAAAACAAAAGCAACCCCGACAAAAACCCCGAATCCGATATGTGTCTTGAAGTTAGCCATAAAAATATAAACATTATTTCAATATCTCTATTTTAACCCATTATTCCCTATCTTTCAAAACCGCCCGATTAATTTAAAAAAATGCTTGTTTTTTTTATTTTTTATGCTAATATAAAAGTGTTATGAATAAAAACTTTTTCCAAATTTACTGCTGTTGTCTTTCTCAGCCATTCCGAGAATGACATCTTTTTGTTTCTAAAAATTGTTTTTAAAGAAAATATTCTCGGAAAAAATCCGAGTTTTTTATTTTTTATAATAAATTTTAATTGAAAAAATATGCTTAAAAAAAACTTAATTCAATCCATCGGCCAAACTCCGCTAATAAAACTGGACAACTTTTTAGAAAACAAAAAAATCAATCTTTTTGTTAAGTTAGAGGGTCAAAATCCGGGTGGCTCCATCAAGGACCGCGTAGCGCTTTATATGATCAAAAAGGCTCAAAAAAATGGCTCCCTCAAAAAGGGTCAAACAATCCTGGAGGCTACCAGTGGCAATATGGGTATCTCTCTGGCTATGCTGGGAGCTTATTTCGGTTACTCTGTGGAAATCGTTATGTCCGAAGGCATGAGCGAAGAAAGAAAAAAAATGCTCCGCGCTTTGGGAGCAAAACTAATCCTCACTCCCGCCCAAGAAGGAACCGGGGGCGCGATAAAAAAGGCTCGCGATTTAAAAAAAAGATTTCCCGAAAAATATTGGTTTAGCGATCAATTCAATAATCCGGATAATACTTTAGCCCACTATTACAGCTTAGCTCCGGAACTTTTAAAAGAATCGCCTTCAATTGATTACCTTATTGCCGGCACCGGCACCTCGGGCACTTTGATGGGAATCGCTCGACGATTTAAAAAAGATTCCCCTCAGACAAAAATAATCGAAGTTAATCCTCCCGGGGGATATAAAATCCAAGGCCTGCAAAATCCCATCGAAGATTTTGGAGGAAAAATTTACACCCCCGACCTTGTTGAAAAAAAGATAAAAGTTTCAACCGAAGACGCTTATCAAACCGCCAACCGAATCGCTCGCACCGAAGGATTGTTTGTGGGAATGAGCTCCGGAGCGTTTTTATGGGCGGCTAAAAAAATAAGCCGACAAATAAAATCAGGTAATATTATTGTTATTCTTCCGGATCGCGGAGAAAAATATCTGAGTACTTCTCTGTTTAAATAATTTATCAAATTTTCACCGGATGCTATAATAACCTTAATTAAAAATATAAAAAAATATGTTAATAATCTACGCCCACCCCAACAAAACCGGCCATTGCGGATATATTTTAAAAAAAGTAAAAGAAGCTTTAGAAAAAAGAAATATCTCCTATCTAATTCTTGATCTCTATGCTCTGAATTATTCTCCGATTCTTCAACCCAATGAACATTACACTTCCGACCATTGTGAAATCTCTCCGGAGACGGAAGAATTTCAAAAACTTTTTAAAAAAGAGCAGCGTTTTATTTTTATCTATCCCACCTGGTGGAATAATATGCCGGCTATTTTAAAAGGTTTTTTTGATCGAACAATGACCAATCGCTTTGCGTACCGCTATACTCAATTTTTCCCTAAGGGACTACTTCGTGGCAAAGCGCTGGTTTTTACCACCACCGGGGGACCGGCCTTAGTAGAAAAATTATTTCTCGGCAATCGCTCGCTCAAGCTAATCACCCGAGATGTTTTAAATTTCTGCGGGATTCAGGCCAAAGGAATTTTGATCGGTTCAGCCGGAAAACTAGATTCCAAAAAGAAAATTCTTATAGATAAAATTGTTAAAAAAAATATCGAATTTTTAAACTAAATTCGACTTTCCAAATCTTCGCCTTTTTTAAAAATATGTTTAAGGGTGGATTTCTTAAAATCGTTAAATTCATCCACTCTCAAAAAATGACAAGCGATCAAAAACGAAGCCGCCCCCATTCCGCCGGCTATGATCAATTGTAAAATCACCTCTCCCAGAGTTTTCAATTGGATAAAACCGGCCAAGGTGTGCCTGGTTAAATAAACAAACAAGGCGGAAAAAGCGGTGGCAATTAAAATTTTTAAAACCGGCGAAAAAATCTTTTCTCGTTTGATATCGCCAAAATTTCTATTCAATAAAATAAAAAGCAGAAACATATTGAAAATACTGGCCAAAGAAAAGGCGATTGCCAAACCGATTATTTTAAATCTATCAATCAAAAGAATAACCGCCAAAATATTAATCGATTCGCTTACCAGGGCGACAAAAAAGGGCGTCTTGGTGTTTTCCATCGCATAAAAGCATCTTGTCAAAAGAGGAATCGTACTTTGCGCAAACAAACTGATAGACAAAAATCCCAAAACCCATAAAGTGGCGGTGGTATCCTCCCAATCAAAACGCCCCCCTCCCAATACCGCTCGCACCAATTCCGCTCGCAAGGAAAAAATTATCACACTGGCCGGAATCACAAAAAACAAAATTCTCTTAAAGGTTCGACTAAAAACATAATTAAACTTCTCCTTATTCTCCTCGGCCATCAAAGCGCTAAGTTTGGGGAAAGCGGCCACCGAAAAAGAAATTCCAAAAATCCCCAAAGGCACACTTTGCAAATTATTGGCAAAATTAAAAACCGCCAGAGAACCGGAAGTTAAGGTGGAAGCAAAAATCGTAACCACAAAAAAATTTATTTGACTTACTCCCATCGCCAAGCTTCTCGGAATCATCAATCTGATTACTTTTTTAATATTTATATCTTCCAAAATATTTTTAACCTTCTTGTATTGATATTTAAAACCGACAAATTTAACCGCACTGTATTGAACTGCCAGATGTAACAAGGCCCCCAGTGCCACTCCCCAAGCTAAACCGTAAGGACCGATAAAGCGAACGAAAAAAAGCGCCCCGATTATTATCCCGATGTTATAGAAAATAGGCGCCAGAGAATAAATCAGGAATCTTTTATAAGAAACCAAGATCCCTCCGAAAATAGCGCTAATCCCCAAAAAAAGAGGACTTAAAAACATTATCCGAGTCATATTGGCAGTTTGGGTTATTTTTTCCGGAGAAAAACCGGGCGTAATCAAACCGGTAAAAAAAGGAGCGAAAAAACAGAAAATCAAAGAAAAAATAATAATTAAAGCAACCTGCAAAGTTATCAAACCCGAAGCCAATTGCCATGATTTTTTAATCTGGGCTTTAGTTACCAAGCCGGTGAAAATAGGGATAAAGGCGGCACTTAAAGCGCCTACGATCAAAAAATTATAAATCAAATCCGGAATTCTAAAAGCTGCATAATAAGAATCTAAAACATCTCCTGCGCCAAAGCTGGAAGCCAAAATTCTATCCCGCACAAGACCCAAAATTCGACTCAAAATTCCGGCAATCGAAACTATCAAAGCCGCTCCGGCGACAGTCTGCGCAGGCTTTTCGTTTAAAACTTTACTTTTTAAAATTTTTTGAATCAAGACTTTTTAAATTTAATTTTATCGATTCAATCTTTTCACCCTTGAAAAATAAACGCATCGGTGCTACTTTCATATCAGTACCTACCTAAATTTAACACAGAGATTTCCAAAAATCAATCCTGGAGTCGGTTATGAAAAAAACTTCAAGAAAAGTAAAAATTTATGTTCCTTGGCAATCCAGGTTTATCGCCGGATTATTTAATCAATTAAATCTTTTTTCAGACAGGGATATTGCTCTTTATTTACAAAAAGAAAGCTCTTTTCCCAAAGACGGCTCGGCGGAAAAAATATTTAGAAGTTTTGCCAAAGGATTGGAGGGATTTCCCAAAGCTTGGGAAAAAATCCTGCGCGAGGAATGCGAACAACAATTCATCCGAAGATGGGAGAGAAACCTGCAGCAAAATCAACCGGAGATACAAACATCTCAAAATAAAGATATCGAAAAAATTCCGAGTAAACTGAGGTTAATTTCCAACAAACAGGAAACCGTACCGGAAAAGAAGGAATTCAAATCCGATCCTCTACCGAATTCAATCCTGAGTATTCTGAAAATTTCTCTCTTGGAATCTTTGGAGGGAGAAAAGCTAAATCCCGAAAAATTGGTTCGAGCCCTAAAAAGAAGATCTGTTTATTACAAAATAAAAAGGAACGGTCGAACTGTATTTTTCTCGGGAAAAAGAAAAACTCACCGATTCGATATACCTTCGGAAATCGAATTGGTACTCCGGTGATGCCATAGCATCACCGGTTTTTTATTTCTCCGTAAAAACGGCTCCCAAAAATTTATCCGTTCTTAAATCGCCCGAAAAGCAAATTTTTTTCATATTATCATCTTCCGAATCGCATCCCCGCAACTCTTCATTTTGCCAATTCAGACTCCAACCCTTGGGATACTTGACGGAAAGTTCAAATTTACTTCCCGGACTACCCGATTGTTTTTGGGCCATAAAAGAATAAGATTTTATATCCCCATCGTATTTAAAAGGCAATTTGTAGCGGTATTTTATCGTGACCTCCTCTTGCGGACTAACATAAACCCAATTGGCAAAAACGGTTTTACCTCTTTCATTATATATCCGAGTTCCCGTTCTGGAATCTATCTTCATTGCAACTTCCTCATTTTTTACGTCGGGATCAAATTCATAATTTAAAGATTGATAATCAACCACATCTTCATTTATTTCCCTGGTTTGACCCTCAACCGCCAAAAGCTCCGCCCCCTCGGGAACATAAACTCGCATATAATCGGCATTCACCTTATTCCACCACTCATAATCGGTTTTTCCACCCAGATGTTTTCTGTTAATTGAAACTGTATCGATAATCTCACCATTGGAATGAATCTTTACTTCATGAAATATTTTTTCTTCTACAACGCCATCGGTCTTAAACCCGTTAATATTGGTATTGATAACACTTAAATAATCATCATTCGCCGCTAAAACCTCTCCCGACCAACCCAAACTTGATATTATGGATTGCAATTCTTCATTGGTAAAATAAAGTAAGATATGCTTTTCTTTTAAAGCTTCATTTAAAATATCCATAGTGGCCAAAATCGTTCCCGCATCCTTAGTCTGCGATATCCTATCCAAAATTATCGGAGCCAAATCGGACAATATTTTTTTGGGACGATTTTCTTCTTTATCATAATCAACTTCCACTTCATACTGAATATTTTGAATGAAATTTTCTTTGGTCAAAGTCACTCCGTATTCGGGCATTTCAATCGGTCCGGTAATGTCAAAAAGTTTTTGAATTACTGTCGGAGTGAGAGTAATCACTCCATCTACCGTCGGACCGCCGGTTTTTTCGTAAAAAAGCATAGCTTTTTGAGCGGACAAAGGAAAATCCGGAAACCAATTGCTGTCATGTAAACTCCAAGCCACACTTATCTTTTGAATCGGTTTGGGCGGAACAACTTTATCCAAAAGCTGGCCGTCGGGATTAAAAATTCCGTCAATGAAAAAATTCCTTATTCTCCCGCTCCCGTCAATATCCAAAACTCCATAGCTACCGATAAATCCCCCGGTTGGGCGCATCTCTTGATTATTTTGAAATAAAAATAAATATTTTCGCGCTCCGTTGGCTCCCAAAAAATCGGCCACAATATGACTGTTATCAAAAAAGTTTTTTACTAAGTCGTTAATCACCGGCAACTTGGCTTTCAAAGAAGCAATTTCGGATTGATTTTCCAAGGGCAAATCTTCGATTTTAACTTTATCAAGATTATTTTGAGCTTCGTTAAGGTAACCCCTAATCTCACTTAAATCCGCATCCAAAGTTTTAAATATTTCCAGAACTGAAACCTCGCTATCCTCTCCTCGCTTGGCCCTATTTTTTAATTCCTCGAAATTTCCGCCTGATCGACTAATTTTTTCTCCCGCTAAAGATAAATTTTTTCCGGCCTGAGTCAAATAATAACCGGAAGATAATTTTGAAGCTCCCGGCATAAAACGGGAAATATCGATTACTCCCTTACCTAACCCTTCCAAAGATTCGGCCATCCGAGAAAAATTTTCATAGGCCGATTTAAATTTATCCGCCGAAAGAGCGAAATCCTGATTCTTGGCGCCCTCAATCGCCGAATTAACATCCTGATAAGCATCCCGACTGACCCCCAAAACCTTCTTTTGCGTATCTAAGCCTTTATGGTAATAGAAAAAACCCCCCGTTAGAACGGAAACTGTTAAAAAAACAAGAACGTAAAAATAAAGGGATTTTTTCTTTTTTTTGCGCGGTTTAACTTGCGGGACTTTTACAAATTCAAATGAATTCTTATTAACTTTCCGCTTACTAAGATCGGCTCGAGCGGGATATTCTCTTTTGACTGCGGAAGGTCTCTTTTGAATTAAGTCATTCTCCTTATCAATATCAAAAGTCTGACCGAATCGATAGACTCGACATTCAAAATCATCTTCAAGATTTCCCTCTCTTTCCAAATTTGAAGACAAATCGGATATTGTCGTTTTTTCCGGAAATCTTTTTTTTCTTTTGATGTCCATAATTGAAAAAAACAATTTCTTGAATTAAGCCTGCTTGTAAATTTCCAAAGTTTGATCAACCATCTTTGCCCAACTGTACTCTCGAACTTTCTCATGTCCCCTGGAAATAAGCCTTGCTCTTAAAACGGAATCTCGCAATAATTTCTCAATAGCTTCTTTTATTGAATTTTTGTCTTGTCCGTTGAAATAATAAGCCGCCTCACCCAAAACTTCCCGCATACAACCGTGAGAATTGGAAATAACCGGCACTCCCAGAGACATTGCTTCCAGGGGCGGAAGACCGAAACCTTCATAAAGAGAAGGAAAAATATAAACCGAGGCCTGCCGATAAATATAAATCAAATCGGCGTCTTTGACAAAACCGGCTAAAACCACTCGCGCGATTTTTTCATCCTTGATTTTCTCTTTTAACCTCCGATAAAAATAATCCTCTTTACCCACCAACACCAGTCGAGTTTCAAGCTCCTTTTCGGCAAAAATTTTCCACGCCTCGAGTAATCCCTCTAAATTCTTGTGCGGATAAGCATTGCCAACATATAAAAGATACGGCTTTATTATATCATATTTTTTCAAAACATCCTCCCTATTTTCAATTTCCTTATTTTCATCCGCCAAAGAATCACAAGCCTCGTAAGTTACCCCTACCTTTTCTTGTTTCAAAAAAGAATAATTTCTCAATATATCCTCTTTACTGAAATTGGAGACGGTAATAACCTTTTTTGAGCGACGAATAGCGCTTCCAATAACCAGTTTATAAGCCAAATATTTGCATCCGTAAAAAACAGGGTTCAAGCCGGTGGCTCTAAGGGTGGGGAAATGTAACAAAATCAAATCGTGAATAGTAATAATAAATTTCTTGCGATAAAAAACCGGCACATTGAAGTGCGGAAAATGAACCAAGTCCAACTTATGCCGATAAAGAATTCTCGGCATATTGATTTGCTCGGAAAACGTATACCATCGATAATCCGCCAAAACCTTCTTGAAATTCTTATTTTTAGGAACAAACTCATTGAAATTTTCTTTGCGTAAAAAAATAAAATATTGATTTTCTTTGTCAATTTTTTCCAAATTTTCGATTAATTTTTGCACATACCGACCCAGACCCTTGCCGACACTGCCGTAAAATCTGGCATCAATTCCAATTCGCATATTTTTATTTTTTTAAATAAGCCAAAATGCTATTGGCGGCAACGGCTCCCTCGGCGGCAGCCGTAATAATTTGTTTGAATTTATTTGATCCGGTGGTAATATCTCCGGCCGCCCAAACTCCGGCAAGAGAAGTTCTTCCATCGTTTTCTATTCTTATCAAGCCCTCATCATCCAACTCAATTTCCAAATTCTTTATCAATTCCGTATTGGGAATAAAGCCTATCTCAACAAAAACCCCGTCGATTTTTAAACTATTTTCCCCTTGATAAGGATTGTCAAGGATAACCTCGGTTAATTTTTCCACCCCTTTAAACTCGGTAATGTTGGTATTAAAAATAATTTCAATTTTGGGATTTTTCTCCGCCGCCTTTACCCAAAAATTTTCCGCCCGAAGCTTTTCTCCTCGATAAATAAGATAAATTTTTGAAGCGATATCTCCCAAAAAAACCGCCGCCGAAACGGCACTGTCGCTTCCCCCGATTACCCCGACAACTTTATCTCGATAAAAAAATCCGTCGCAAGTGGCACAATAAGAAACTCCTTTTCCCAAAAATTCCTTTTCTCCGGATACGCTCAATTTACGATGTTTTGAGCCGGTGGCAATCAGGACTGTTTTGGCCCTTAATTTTGAACCGTTGGATAAAAAAACAATAAACTGATTATCCGCCTCTTTTTTTATTTCATCCACCAAACAGCTCGTCATCTCCGTATCATATTTTTTGACGTGTGCGGTGGTTTGCTTAACAAAATCAAAACCGGAAATATCGGGAGAACCCAACCAATTGCCGATTTGATGAATTTGAGAAGTTAAGCCGCCCGGCACGCCTCCGATGATAATATTCCTAAGGCCGTAACGAGAGGCATAAAGAGAGGCGTTTAACCCGGCCGGACCGGCGCCGATAATCGCCAAATCATAAACTTTTTCCATATTTTTTTCCGTAATTACTTATAAAATCATCCAAAAGAAACATTAATTTCTTGGTTATTTCACCGACTCTTCCATCAGCCACCTTTTCTTCATCAACTTTTACCACCGGCACAATTTTCTTATAGGTAGCGGTCAAAAAAATTTCATCCGCTTTTTTAAATTCATCTTTTTTAATATCCCTCTCCTCTACGGATAAATTATTTTCCTTAGCCAAACGAATCACCAAGTTTCTCAAGGTGCCCGAAAAAACACCTTTTTTCGGCGCAACAATGGTTTTATTTTTTACCATAAAAATATTACTGGTCGAACACTCCAAAATTTTTCCTTGATTGACATAAACAATCTCCATCGCCCCGGATTGATTTTTTTCTTTTTGAATATTTAAAGGGAAAAGGTAATTTAAGTTTTTTATCTCCGGACAAGGGCGCTCGTATTCTTTTTTTATAACCTTTACCCCTTTTTGATAAATTTTTTCATCCAAAATGTAATTGTCCAAATTGTCCGCTAAAATCAAAAAAGTTTCCGCACCTCCCCGAATAAAACCGTTCTTCGACTCTCCACCGGTCAAAATAGTCTTGATGGCCATTTCTTTGAAATTATTTTTTTTCAAAAGAAATTGTATAATTTTTTCAAATTCTTCTTTGTCTAGCGGAATTTTTAAATCCAAAAAATGAGCCGACTTTTGAAATTTATCCCAATGCTCCTCAAGGCAAAAAGGAATCCCGTTAGAAGTCCGCATGGCATCAAAAATCCCGTAACCTCTAACAAATCCCAAATCAAAAGGACTTATTTTTATTTTATCAAATTTTATGATAGCACCGTTAAAATAACAAAAATTATCTTTCATACGCAACCTACTTATAATATTCCCTCTTCAAAACACTTACCGCCTCTTTAAATTTATCACCTCGATCAAACTCGTTTTTAAACAAACCGAAGCTGGCCGCCCCGGGAGAAAGCAAAACAATATCTTCTTTGTCAGCTACTCGAGTCGCCTCTTCCACCGCTTTATTCATTGAATCCAACACTTCAAAATGCTTATGCTCCCTTTCGGGAATATTTCGTTTGAGACTCTCAATCAATTTCTCGGTCGCATCCCCTTTGAGCAAAATTAAGCCTTTAACTTTTTGCACTATAACTTGACCGAATTTATCGAAATCCAGATTCTTATCCGATCCGCCGGCAATCAAAATAATCGGTCTGTCAAAACATTCCAAAGCGGCTATAGCCGCCTGAGGGATAGTGGCCGCGCTGTCATTGTAATATTTTATTCCCCTTATTTCATCAACAAATTCCATCCGATGATTAATATTTCTAATTTTTGAAATCGCCTTCTTTATTTTTTCGAATTTTATCCCCAAAGTAAAAACTACCCCGATGGCCGGCATTAAATTATAAAGATTGTGTTTGGTAAAATTTTTAAGAATACTTTCATCGGCGATTACCTTTATATCAATACCGTCATTCAAATAAATCTTACCGTCTTCAAAAAAAACCGAACGTCCGATATTTTTTCGCTCCGAAGAAAATTCCAACAATTGAGATTTTACCTCCTTTGCGATATCTACAATCACTTCATCGTCTCCGTTAAAAACACACCAATCCGAAGGTTTTTGATATTTGCAAATATTTTTTTTATCATCAATATACTCCTGCATGTCCTTGTAATAATTCAGATGATCGGGAAAAATATTTTTAAATACCGCTATTTGAGGACTTAAACCCGATCGACCCAAAGCGGACAAGCGCCAACTGGAAAGCTCAAAAACGACCAGTGAATCCTTTTTTAATTCTTCCAACTTATCCAAAACCGGCTCCTCTCCCACTCCCACCATTACCGGTTTTTGGCCGCAATTTTTGAGCAAATCGAAAATCATCGAAGAAGTGGTGGTCTTTCCCTTAGTCCCGGTAATTCCGATAATTTTATTTTTGCAAAATCTAAAAAAAAGACTGGAATCCATTTCGACGGGAATTTTGTTTTCAATAGCCGCCTTTATATATTTATTGCTCCAGGGTATCCGGGGATTTTTTATTACCATGTCCACCTTGGTAAAATCCTCTATTCGATGATAACCCAAGACGAATTCAATATTTTTTATTCCTTTCAGTTTTTCAACACTTTTCTCAAGTTCATTTTTATCCTTTATATCGGTAACAATTATTTTTTTAGCTCCGTGTTTGGCTAAAAATTTAACCGTCCCAAGTCCCCCGCCCAAGAGACCCAGTCCGAAAACAGTTATTTTTTTGTCTTTAAAATATTCGGTCGTCACTTTGTTATTTTTTATTTTCTTAAAGCTTTTCCAAATCTTTCTTCACTTAAAACCCCGTCCTCCAAAGCAATGTTACCATTAACCAAAACACAATCTATTCCGATCGGATATTGATAGGGCTTATTGATAGTGGCCATATCACTGACTGTCTCAGGGTTAAAAACAACTATGTCGGCATAATTGCCTATTTTTATAAATCCTCTCTTTTTTATGCCGAATTTCTCGGCCGGTCGGCCGGTCATCTTATTGATAGCTTCTTCCCAAGTAATCATTCTTTTCTTCTTAACATAATGATTTAAAACCTTAGGAAAAGATCCGAAATCTCGAGGGTGCACCAATTCTCCGGTAGATTTATGAGCAATGTTATATCCGGAACCATTTGAAGATATCACACTAAGCGGATGTTGTATAGTTTTATCCAAATTTTCCTCGCTCAAAGCTTCGGTAATGGTAATAATCCGACCGTTGCTGGCAATCAACAAATCAATTACCGTTTCTTCGGGAGTCTTACATTGTGAATGAGCGATATCGGCGATAATTCTGCGAGTTAAGGTTTTGCCCAAAGAGTAAACCGCTACGATAATTTTAGCATAATCAATACTGTCTTTTATCATTTCCTGTATAACTCGTTCCTTTGTTTTCGGATCCTTCAAGCGACTAAGCATCATTTTTCTTCCGCCTCGAGAGACCCATTCCGGAAGAAAAGTATACAAAACCGAGCCGGTGGCGGTATAAGGAAAAACATCAAAACTGATATCCAAACCTTCTTTTTTTGACTCTTGAATCTTTTTTAAAACCCGATCCATCATCGGCCAGTTTTTCTCACCCATTATTTTCAAATGAGAAATACTCAAGCTTACCCCGGCCGATTTGGCTGTTTCTATCGCCTCGCTTACCGAATCGTAAATCTTATCCGATTCATCCCTGACATGCGTAGTGTAAATACCGTTAAAGTTAGCCACGATTCTAACCAAACGTTCGATTTCCTTCTTATTGGCCAGCTTGGCATGAGAATAGACCAACCCGGTCGATAAACCGAATGCCCCTCCCTGCATAGCTTTCTTAGTCATCTCCTCCATCACCCTGATTTCATCTTCCATTAAGTTCCGAGTAGCGTCTCCGATAATACCCCTCCTTAAAGTACTGTGACCGATAAGGGTGCCAAAATTAACCGCCGGCTTGATTTTTTCCACTTCCTCCAAGAAATCTTCCATTGTTACCCAATTAACATTAATCTTCTCTATGTCCATCCATTTTCGAATCGATTTTATCATCTCGGAGTTATGCAAAGGCGCCAAAGAGGATCCGCAATTACCTCCGATAATAGTGGTAATTCCTTGATAAATCAGACTCTCCAGGGCCGGATTGGAAAAAATTCTCCAGCGAGTATCGGAATGATTATTGATATCGATAAAGCCCGGGGCCACATATTTATTTTTTGCTTCAATAACTTTATCCGCCCGCTCATTGCTAAGATCTCCGATTTCCACAATTTTTCTTTCCTTTATTCCAATATCGTCTTTGTGCATTACCCGACCCGTTCCGTCGATTATTATTCCGTTTTTTATAATAATGTCAAACATAAAGATCTGATTATATTTTTATTTTAAATTTTATGCGCGATAAAATCGGCCATATCCACCAAACGACAAGAATAGCCCCACTCGTTATCATACCAAGCGATTATTTTTACAAAATTTCCGCCCACCACTTTGGTTAATTCTTTTTGCACAATAGCCGAATGAGGATTGCCGACAATATCTCTCGAAACCAAAGCCTCGTCCGTAATTCGCAAAATCCCCCGCATATTATTATCGGATGCCTCCGTTAAAGCTTGATTAATTTCCTCCTCCGTGACATCCTTTTTTAAAATAGCGGTCAAATCGCAAGCCGAACCGACAATAGTCGGAATACGAAAAGCCATTCCGTCAAAACTACCCTTTAAATTCGGGATAACCAGCGTAGTAGCCACGGCTGCTCCGGTGGTGGTAGGGATGACGCTTTGTCCGGAAGCTCTCCCTCGCCTCTTGTCCTTGCCGGTTGCCACATCGACAATTGTCTGAGTGGCGGTATAACTGTGGACCGTAGTCATCATCGCTTTTTCAACTCCGAAAACATCGTCCAAAACTTTCATCACCGGCGCCAAACAGTTGGTAGTACAAGAAGCATTGGAGATAATATGATCATCCGAAGTTATATCTTTTTCATTAACTCCGCTCACAAAAGTTTTGATACTTTCATCCTTGGCGGGAGCGGAAATTACCACTTTCTTGGCTCCGGCCTCCAAGTGACCCTTGGCCCCCTCTTGAGTCACGAATATTCCGGTGCATTCCAAAACTACATCTACTCCCAATTCTCCCCAAGGCAACTTAGCCGGTTCTTTTTCGGAAAAAACCGGAAATTCTTTACCGTCAACAATTATTTTATTTCCTTCCGCTCGCACCTCTCGACCGTACACTCCGTAAGCGCTGTCGTATTTTAATAAATAAGCCAGACTCTCGGCATCGGCCAAATCGTTAATCGCCACCACTTCCATATCCTCTCTTTCAAAAATTATTTTAAAAGACGGACGCCCGATTCTTCCGAAACCGTTGATTGCTACTTTGATCATATTTTTTGTTTTTTAAAAATTATTTTTCATTTAAATTTTAGCATAAAATGAGAGTCAAAACAAATAAGCCCGAACTCAAGAGATACTTTTCAAATATTTAATAAACAAAAAAACGCTCTTCCGGGAGCGCTCTTGAAAAACAATATTTTAGCCGAGTATTTTAGTTATCTCTTGCGATAATTCACCGGGAGTAATCCGAGTTTTCAAAAAAAAACCGCTTATCCCCAAACTTTCAATCTTTCGCCTGGTTTCCTCATCCACCGATGCCGATAAAACCACTACCGGTAAATTTCTGGTTTTTTCCTCCAATTTCATTTTGGTCACAATCTCTTCTCCACCCATCGCCGGCATAGCCATATCGACAATCACCAAATCATAATCACCGCTTTCCATTTCTTTTAATCCCCAGGCTCCGTTTTTGGCAAAAGTCATCTCAAAACCGTCTTGCTGCAATTTCCCGCCAAAAATATCAATGAAAACATCTTCATCCTCTATCATTAATATTTTTTTATTCTGCATTTGTTCAATCATGGTTTAAGAAAAAAATTTTACATCTTTTTCCTCCTTGATTAATTATATCATAACCGCCCGCAAGCGCAAGGATTCGGAAAATAAGTTCAAGAAATAATTGCAACACTTCACCAATTCTTATTTCAAAAAACATTGCATATTATCATTTAAGAAACCAGTTTTTCTTTGCGTTTAAATAAATATAAGAAAAAATAAACAAAAGGGCCCTTTACTAAAGCATAACCCAATAATGAGATAAGAAATGTGCGATAGCTAAAATCAGGATTCATTAAAGTCAAAACAAAAAACTTTGGGAAAGACATTGCTAACAGCACTAATTCCACAAATAAAACAAACAAGACAAAAAAAATACTAATATTTCTAAGATTATCCGGCAGTTCATATTTGTTAGTAGCATTGAAAGATGCCACACCTATTGAAATAGCCAGAATTACTAAATAAATAATTGCAACATAAATTACATTTAGACCCATATGTAAAGCGGGAGCTAGACCTATAAACAGAAGAATGACTTCAAGCGCCCCAGCCCAAATAAAAATATTTAAAATAAAACTAATTATACCTACTTGTTTTTTCATCATTTTTTTAATAATTTTTTATATTTTTAAACCTATACATTAAGAACTGATGAACTAAAAAACAATCTTTCATTATTCACTTCACTTAATATAAAACATATAGTATGAAACATATATAATTTTGAATTTCTAATTTCAAATTATAACTTTTAACTTTCATGAACTTGTTAAAAAAATAATAAATTCCATTCTTAAATCTTAAATCTATTTTTCTAATCGTTAATCCACTAACTCATTAATAAATAATAATTAATTTCTCAAGTTCAAAAACTCTAACTAATCGGCAATTCAATAATAAACCTCGAACCCCTCCCGTCTCCATCCGATTCGATCCAAACTTTGCCCCGATTGCCCTCGACAATCATTTTGACTACATAAAGACCCAGACCTGTTCCGCCGGCATTTAATCTTTTGACATCCTTGCCGCGCGAAAATTTGGAAAACAAATGAGGGATTTCATCCGCCGGAATACCGATTCCCGTATCGGAGACTTTTATCCGCAAATGATCGACGGACAAGCACTTCTCCTCCGCCAAAGAACAGCTTTTAAGAGAAATAACCACTCCCCCGCGCTTGGTATATTTGATGGCGTTATCCACCAGATTGGTGATAGCCTCTCGAATCTTAGCTCGGTCAATTTTGATCTCCGGCAGGATTTTCTCCGGTCGCTTAAATTCCAAATACAGACCTTTTTCCTTGGCTTTGATAAATAAATTATCCACCACTTCCTGACAAATGTCTTGAACCTGACAACTCTCGAAATTAAAACTCACTCGCCCCGACTCCAAACGAGACACGCTCAACAAATCGGCTACAAACTCCACTTGTTGCTCATTGGCGTTATAGATTTTTTTGATAACATCTTTTTGCTCCGGACTCAATTCTCCATAAGAGCCCTCTTCCAATAATTTTGAATACCCTTTGATGGTAGTCGGCGGGCTTTGCAATTGATGAGCCACGATAGAAACAAACTCGGTCTTGGCGTTATCCAACTCCTTAAGCTTGGCGTTGGCCTCGGAAAGATGATCGGAAATTTTTTGTAACTCATCCTTCCTTTCACTTATTTCCCGATTGGCTAGAGCCAGAGCTTCCTTTTGTCGAACTTCGCGCTTGACGCTGTTTATCAAATTGTAACCGAAAATCGTCAAAAGTATCAAAGTTATTCCGGTCAGCGCTCGATTGATCGGATTTTGAATAAAAGCGAACTGGGCGGCGATTAAAATAAACAAACTGAAAACCAAAGCTTGAGTCCCGATGAGTTTTATATTAAAAGCCTGGAATTTCACAATCATATAGGCCAAAACGCCCATAAAAAATGTCATAAAGAACAAGCTTACAAACTCAATAGAAAAAGAATTATCCATCAGGAGACTGGCAATATAACCTGTCGTAAAAAAAGACAGAAGAAAAAATTCTATCCCCACTCCAAATATTAAAATTTGTTTCTTTAAATTATACTCAGATTTTCTGTACCCGAAAAAAAGGATAATTAAATTAAATAAAAAGATTAGAAAACCCAAAGCATAATAATAGCTAGTGTAATAAAAACCCTCTTCGGTAATACCACACAACTCCAAATTAAAGCTTTCAATATTAAAATCTGTTGGCAAAAATATTATTACCGGCAACAATAACAACATTAAAATAAAGTTAATTGTTGCACTAGGATAGCGCTTATTTATAAAAACATAAGTAAAATAAAAAGAAGTAATACAGATTAACGAAAAAAATAGACCAAAAAAATTCCAGACAAAGATTATTAAATCACTCTTATTGCTTGTCCATGTTATTAAATTAATAAAAGCCCAAAAAGAAAAAAATAGAGATATGAAGAATAGTAATTTAGCCTCAAGAAAATTCCTATTTTTAAAAACAACAAAAAGACCAAGAAATAAAGAAACCGCAATAGAAGTAAAATGCGAATAATAAAGAAGAGCAGGAACATCTGTAGAAAAAATTAAATATTGCGGATCGGAATAATTAGGACAGATCATTTTTTGTTTATAGCTAAGAATTGTTTTCACTAATTATAACACAATCTTATTTATAAAAAAAGAAAATTATTTAAAAAAAAATCAATAAGACCACTCAATGTACTCATAGGGCTCATCACCGCCATATTTCCAGCTTTCTATATTCCTTACAATAGATACTTTTCCTTCAAATATTTTCTTTAATTTATCAGCAAAACCATTCAATAATCTGGCATGAATAGAAAAATTATTCACGCCCCTTTCAACAGCTTCTTCACAAACTGACTTTAGTAATTTTTCCGCCCCACCCGACCCTCTTGACTGAGTAATTATTTGAATAGTTTCAATGTAATAAAAATTATCTTTTTTTTCTAAAAACCCATCATCCTTTAATAAATCTTCCACCATATCATTATGGGGAATTGCTAAAATATATCCCACTGTTTGATTATTTTTTTTCAAAAAAATATTTATATTATTTTTATTTTTTAAAGCATTCATATAATATTCAGAAGCATCACTATATAACCAGCTTTCCGGAAAGCACTCTCTTTCAAGCATTAAAATATCACTTAAATATTTCTCATTGAATTCATTCGCTTTTGCAAAATTAATTTCTTCCAAATTGTTGAAATTTCCTTTTATAATTTCCATAAAAAATAAATTAATTAAAAAATATTACTTCAAATGTTACAAATAATAAAAACAGAGATTAAATTAAACGGACGCGGAGATTTCAATTGAAACCCCGCGCCTCCCACTTTAGCTCAGCCTCCTCCAGAGCCATATTATTAAATGAATAACTTCCTTTATCATTCCCGCAAAAATAAATATAATGACAAAAAAACACACACCCAAAATCGGAACCCACAAATCAGACTCGGTTTTAAAATACGCAGATCCATATCTTTCCCACATATCGTAACCTTTGGTATAAAGCCATGCTCCAAAAATACCCTGCAAAGCAGAGAGTACAAACAAGGAGAGCCAGATTTTTTGACGACTTTTTAATTCTTTTTGAAAGAGAAAACAAATAACCTCCGGACCCTCCCAAACTATAGCCTTCAGTGAAACCCCTAGCGCAATTAACCACCCGGAAAGTTTTCCATAAAAACCTCGCTTATGCATAACATCCACTACTCGACGAAAAGATTTCCCCAAAGTTATATCGTACCCTGTCTTATCACTGAGCCAATAGAAACCTGCTGCAGCAATAAAATCATATAAAAAAGTTACCAAATAAATATCCTTGGATGAAAAATTTTTAGCATTCATCCAAAAAACTACCGCCCCTAGACCAGCCGCTATAGAATAATCGACCATTCCATAAAAAAAACGACCAGCTACAGTTAAAGAAAGCTTTCCAGCCCCTTCCCTTGATATAACCTTACCTTCTATATCAAAAAAAGCTCTGAAAGAAAGTACCATTGTAGAAATTAAATTTTTCATTTTCTCCCTCTTTGGATTGATTTTAAAAGGTATCCGACATCGTATATTTACATTACGGAATTTAATCCTAACACAAAAAAGTCAAAAAGTCAAATAATTATCGAGGTTTTTTTAGTGTCCCAATATTAAAAAATATGCTATAATCAATAAAAAAAATAACCTTTATTTTATTTAAAAATATGAAGATCTTAAACTTTCCTGAATTACGACAAGCATATGAATACGATTGTGGAGCTAGCGCACTTCAATCTGTTTTAGCTTACTATAATATAGATGTAAGAGAAGAGTTGATTATTAAATATTTAAAGACTAACTCAAAAAATGGCACCTCCATCAAAAACATGACCCAGGTTTTAAAAAAATTTAACCTAAAATTTGAATCAAGAAAAATGACAATAATGGAAATAAAAGATTATATAAATAAAAAAATACCAGTTCTTATTCTACTCAGAGCATGGGATGATGATCACTGGGTTGTGGCCATAGGCTACAACAAAGAAAAAATAATTTTTGAAGATCCTTATTCAATAAAAAGATCTTTCTTAAAAAATAAAGAATTTTTAAAAAAATGGCATACCAATGAAATAGATTCTGAATTCCCCAATCATGGCATAGCTGTTTTTAGCAAAAAACCAATACTCATAAAGGATGAAATTATCCACATGAAGTAAATTTTTCTCCCCAATTCTAAAAAATAATTTAAATCCATCCCCACTTCCTCAATTTCTTCTTATCCCCCTCGATAAAAGACAAGCCGATGTCGTTTCGATAAAACTTCTTGGGAATTATTATCTTTTTTATCAACTGAAAAGATTTCCTTCTCGATTCCTGAACCGATTTTCCGGAAGCTGTAACGTGCAAGATAAAACCGCTGTTTCCGGAAATAAAAAAGTTTCCGTATTTATCGCGAGAAACTTCCTCGAAATGAATATGTTCAAAATCCTCAAACTTGAAATCGGAACCGAAATAAATATATTCTCCTTTGGAAGAATATTTATTCATTTTTATCTGATAAGGAAAAGGCGGAGTGGCTAACAAAACAGCTACCGCGTAATCTTTTTTGTATTTTAAATCATAATCCTTTCCGTCCGCCACCGCCCTAAAAAATTCTCCCAAAGGAGATTTAAAAAGCTCCACATGCAAGTGGGTGGCCGGCCAACCGAATCGAGTGGTTGCTTCCAGCGGATAAACCTTGTCGCCACTCACGATACAATTAACATCCACATCACCTTTAAAGTTTATACTTCGCAAATAATTTTCCATCTTGGCCAAAGTCTCCCGATAAAGCTTATTGTTTTCATCATCGATAAGCCACATCAAAGTTCCCATTTCATAAGTCTTGGGCCCCAATCCGCCGGAGTACAAATCTTTGTGCTCAATATTAATCTCAATCGGACCAATCCAATTCTCTCCGTTAAAATATCGAGCCACCCCGATTTCGATTCCTTCTGCTTTTTTCTGAATATCGATTGTACTACATTCGTCTTTTTCGTATTTATAATAGTTTTTTAAAACTTCGATCACATCCCGACCATCTTCAAGATTACCGACATAATTGAAAATTTTATCGGCGTGACCGTTTTGTTTTACCACCCAAGGACCCTTGTTTTTGTTTATATATTCAATTGCTTTATCGATTTTATCAAAACTTTGCGAAGGAATAACCGGTATCCCGCAAGAAGCGAAAACTTTTTTGCAATATTGACGATCATGCTCCAATTTATCTCCCGCTTCACTCCCGCCAATAACCGAATAGCCTTGCTTTCTCAAATTATCTTGCTCTCGACCGTAACCGATACTGTCGAAAACAATCAACCCATCTTTCCCCACCCAGTCAATCTCTTTTTTCCAATCTTTAACAATATTTAAAATATTCTTATAATTGTTTTTCTGAGATTTTTCGTCGATAAAAAATTTGACTTCATTGCCTTCTTTTTTGAGACGATAAGCCAGGTCCGCTCCCGATAAATCCAATGAAACAAATAATACTCGCATAAAATATTTTTTAGATTTTACCTTTTTGAATATAATAAAAAATCCGTCATCAATTGATTAGGATACAAAATGGCAAAATAAACTAAAATTTACTTAAACATTCAATGATATCATATATTTTTGTTTTTGTCAATAGCTTCACAAAAAGACAAAAAAGTCCGGAATTGGCGAATAATTACTCTTCCGTAGCCTCTTCAATCATCTCCCCTTTGGCCGGCTCTTCCTGAGCGATCGGCAAAGCCCCCCGCTCGGATTCATCCTCCTCCCGTAAGCCTTCTTCTTCCGATAAAATCATATCCTGAGTGGTTTGTTCCATTGACTCCTCCGCCTCCTCATCCGATTCCATGCATTCTTCCCCCTCGCAATCATCTTCCGCTTCCTGCGGATTGGCCGCCCGATAAATCATCGGGTCGTTGCATCTTTGCGCCCCTTTCTCTTCTCGATTTTCCTCATTGCAAAAAACGAACTCGCAATCGGGTTCGTTTTCGCCGCAAAACAAAGGCTCGCAATCTTCATCATCCTCGGCACAAGCCGAAATTCGGCCGGCATTCTTATTTATTATTTTATAATACCAAATATCTTCCTCTTCTTCCCCCGTGCACATTTCCCCCTCTTCCTCACTCAAAGGATCACAATTCCAGACAAAACAAGGCTCGAAAAAAGGATCGCAATCCACCTCGGCCTCAATTATGTAATCTTTTTTTATGACATACCGGTAAAAAGCGGCTCCGATCGATAAAAAAATCAAAGCCATCACAATTAACCAAAATATTTTTGTTTTTCTATCCATAAAGCAGTCTCTCGGTTTTTTAATGCGATTAAATTAATTCATTATACCAAAAAAATACAAATCAAACAAAAAATCATCTCTTGGTAATCAGCGGCACGAACATAAAGCCGGGGTATTTTTCTTCGTAAAAATCGTTTTCTCCTCGCTTTTCCAAATAATGTAGCTTATTGTAAACCGGCATTACTAATTTGCCTCCTATTTTCAATTGATCTTTTAATTCTTGACAAATCTCCTCTCCGGAAGCGGAAACCAAGATTCGATCATAAGGCGCTCTGGCGGCATAACCCCGACTGCCGTCCATATTGTAAATCTCGACTGTTCCCTTATTTATATTTTTCATTTTACGAATATTTTTTCTCCCAAAATCGCACAACTCTTTTATCCTTTCCAAAGCAATAACCTTCCCCTTCTCGCCGACAATATAGGCCAAAAGAGCGGTGCTCCAACCGGAACCGCTTCCAATATCCAAAATTTTATTGCCTTCTCGCGGATCCAATAACTCCAACATTATCGCTACAGTCGTCGGCTGAGATATGGTTTGGCCGAAACCGATCGGCAAAGGCACATCCGCATTGGCGCTCAACTCTATATCTTTGGGCACAAATTCAACTCGCTCGATATTGGCAAAAGCTTCAATAATCGCACTGGTGCGTAAATAACCGCTTCTCATCAATTTATTGGTCAGCCTGCTCATAAATAATTAAATCAAAAATTATTCGCCGATAACTTGAATTGTAATATCCCTTTTTCGACTACCGTCAAATTCAACCGCAAAAATACTTTGACGATGACCCAACGTCATTTTACCTTTAGAAATAGGAATGGTCTCACTGGAACCGATCAACATCGCCTTGGCATGCGAATGACCGTTACTTCGACCGTCGGACCTGACTGTGCTGTTTCTAAGCTCAAAAAGATCATGCGAGTAATGATCCTCTACCGGAACAATGCGATAAAGCACTCGCATAAAATCTTGCATCAACATTGTTTCATTGTGATTGATAACCACCCCCATAGTGGTATGCGAAGAAAAAACCGTCACTTGACCCTCTCTTATCCCCGAATTGTCAATAAGCTCATGGATCTTATCGGTAATGTCCATAAATTCGATCTGATTTTTGCTTTCCAAATTCACCTTGCCGTTGTATATTTTCATATTTTTTAAAAAAATAATTATTGATTCGGGTTATTTTTCAAGAAATCTCGCAAAGATTCGGCTGCCACTTCCGGTTGAATCATGGAAATTTCTATGCCGGTTTGCAATTCAAAACCGGCCCAAGTGGAGGTGTGTGGCAAAATCTCGATATGCCAATGATAATGTCGATAATCCTTGCCGTCGCAAGGAGAGGTGTGGATATAAAAATTGTAAGGAGGATTATTGACCGCCCCCTTAATCGAACTCATGGCCGCTTTAAAAACCTCCGCCAAATCAATCTTTTCCTCATCGGTTATTCTTTCGAAATAAGGACTGTGTTTTTTGGGCATCACCCAAATTTCAAAAGCGCTTCGACTGGCAAAAGGACAAAAGGCGATAAAGTTTTTATTTTGCGCCACAACTCTTTGTTGTTTCTTTTCTTCATATTCAACCATTTCGCAATAAACGCACTTTCTGATACTTTTGAAATAAATCTCCGCCCCTTCCAACTCTTGTCGAATATAGGGAGAAATAACCGGAATCGCCATCAACTGAGAATGCGGATGAGCGATAGAGGCGCCCGCCTCCTTGCCGAAATTGTGAAAAACGGTTATATAATTAACACTTTTTCTGCGCATCAAAGCTAAATACCTGTCTTGAAAAGCATCGAATATTTCCGCAATCTCAAGAATACCCAAATCTTGAATGTGCTTGAAATGATCCCGTGTGACAACCACTTCGTGATAGCCTGTCCCGGTCATACCGAAATAAGGACCGTCTTCCATCGGTCGCGGAATTTTGCCTCGAGAAAAAGCCGGGTATTTATTGGGAAAGACTCGCAAAGTCCATTCTCCGTCACTTTTGGAATAAATCAAAACATCTTTTTCTTGTCCGCTCTTAATCGGATCGCAAAACAAACAATCCTCGATATCGGAATCGCTTTCCATTTTTTGCGTACTATATTCAACTTTGGAAAAATCTTCCGGTCGTTTAGCTCTTCCGATCGCAATCACCACCCAATCCCCGGTTACGATATCTTGCCTCAATTCCGATTCCGCCGAAGATTTTTTGTTTTCTTTTTCAATCACACTTTCTTTTTCTCCCGTTGAAATTTGTTCTTTTTTTTCTCCCTCTCGGGAAACTTCGATTTGCATTTTTGCTTTTTGTTTTTCTATTGCTTAAAAAATAAAAAAAATTATTTTTTCAAGTCCTCCACTTTTTTATCCAATTGATAAACTCCCTTGATCATATTCCAACGAACACTGAACAAATCTTTAAAGGTACTGATATATCCGCTTATCCCCACCGTGCTTTCTCCGCTATCAATCCATTCCACCGGCACCTCGACTATCTTATAACCGAGCTTCTTGCCGATCATCAAAAGCTCGAAGTCCAAACCCCATCTATCCACTGTGGTTCGAGGGACGATATCCTTGACCGCCTCTTTGGTAAAAGCCTTAAAACCGCATTGGGTATCTTTCATTCCCCAGAGTCCGCCCACCATTTGAATCATAAGATTACCGGCGTTGCCCAAAAATTCTTTCCATTTGGGCTGACGCACCTTTACTTGGGATTCTTCCATATCGCGAGAACCGATCACGATATCATAATTTTCATCCTGAAATTTGGGCAAAAATTTATCCAACATTTTTATCGGCGTAGCACCGTCCATATCGGTAAACAGAATAATATCGCCTTCCGCTTTCACCATACTCTCTCGCAAAGTAAAACCTTTTCCTCGATTCTCCGCTCTGTCCAAAACTTTAATATTCGGTAAATTATCGGCATGCTCCTTTACGATAGCGGGAGTGTTATCCTTTGGTCCGTCCAGAGCAATAATAATTTCATAATTCAAACCTTTTTCATTGAAATAATTACCGATTGATTTCAGATGTTCTTCCATTTTATCCTTTCGCACTTCTTCATTATAAGTTGGTATCACAATTGATATATAGGGATTTTTATTTTCCATTTTTCTATAAACTTACTATTTAAAATTTATGATTAAATTATAACACTTTTTATTTATTTGTACTAGATATGATTTTCTCAAACCTATCTTTTTTTATCAAGATAAGCTCGGATAAATTCATCAATTTCTCCGTTTAAAACCTTTTCCGGCTCGGAACTCTCTTTTCCGGTACGATGATCCTTTACTAATTTATAAGGATGGACCACATAGGAGCGAATCTGACTGCCCCACTGCGGACTTTGGTATTCACCTTTCATTTTTCTCTTTTCCGCCTCCTCCTCTTCCAGAAATTTTTTGTGCAATTTGGCCATCAACAAACGCATAGCTCTTTCCTTATTTTGCAATTGCGATCTTTCCGTTTGACAACTGGCGACAATATTGGTGGGTAAATGAGTAATCCTAACTGCGCTATCGGTAGTATTGACGCTTTGACCTCCCGCTCCGGAAGATCGAAAAGTATCAATCCGCAAATCCTCGTCTTTTATCTCTACCTCTTCTATATGTTTAATAATCGGCAAAACTTCAACTGAAGCAAAAGAAGTTTGTCTCAAATTATCGGAGTTAAAAGGCGAAAGTCGAACTAATCGATGCGTCCCCGCTTCGCCTCGCAACAAACCGTAAGCATATCGACCTTCAACTTCAAAGGTGGCGCTTTTGATTCCGGCCTCCGCCCCCCTCGATTCATCGATTATCTTGGTTTTAAACTTTTTATTTTCCGCATAGCGCAAATACATCCGCCGAAGCATTTCCGCCCAATCTTGCGCATCCACTCCGCCCGCTCCGGCGCCAATCGAGACGATCGCGTCATTTTTATCATACTTTCCGCTCAATAAAATATCAGTCTCCAATTCCTTAAAATTTTTTTCCAAGAGATCGATTTGTTTTTGCAAAACCGCCCTTTCCCCCTCATCGGCGACAACCAAAAATTCTTTCAAGTAATCGATTTGCTCTTCCGCTTCGGTTATTTTTTTTACATCCCTCTTAAGCTCATCCATTTCACGGAGAATTGCATTAGCCTTAAGATGGTTATCCCAAAAACCCTCTTTATTAACTTTCTTTTCAAGCTTGGTAATTTCTTTTTGTTTTTTATCAACCTCAAAGAAATTCCCGCAAAGACGGGATTTTATTTTTTAAATCTTCAATTCTTTTTTTCAGTTCAATCATTTTATTTTTAAACAGTATTAAATAAAACCTATTAAATAAGGCGGTTTTGAATTTATTTTCCCAAAAAAGGATTCTTTTTCGTAGCTGCCGTGCGAAGCGAAAGTCCGGAGAAAAAGAAACTTTTTGGCAAAAATAAGTGCCCTACTCCCTACCGACTCTTCGTCATAGCCGTTCCCAATTTTTCTTGGGCTGTTTTCATTTCGGACTTAAAAGTCTCAATCGCCTCTTTGACTTCGGCTTTCCTGTTTTCCCTCAGAGCTTGGATAGAAGTCTGCACTTTTTTTACCTCACTAATATCGTTTTTATATTCATTTTTTCTCGCCCTGACGCTTTCTTTCAGTTCCGATATTTTCAGATCGCCGCTACAAGTTTTACGCGCTTCGTCGATAATTTTTTCCAAATCTTTTTCGAAGTTAAACCTAAGCGCTTCCATTTCCTCTGTTCTTTTTTTCAGCGCTTCGTCGATGCCAAGATTCATTTCGCTCTTAGCCTCATCAATCGCCAACCTTCTCTTAAGGACCGCCGCCTCAACCGATTTTTTGAATCTTTCCACCGCCTCTTTTTTCTCTTGATCATCTCCGGCTTGAGCGCTTAATTTTAAATAAAAATCATTACGCTCCTCATCTCGCTCGATACGCCGCTCTTCCAAATCAACTTCTCGACTTCGCGCCAACTCTCTCATCTCCGAAACTTTATTTTCCACTCTATCTTTGAGATCAAAATTAATACCGCTCATCCTTTTTTGCAAACGATTGCCAATCTCATCAATTCGACCGCATAAAACCTCGGATCGCTTTTCTTCCAATTTAATTTTTCGCTCAGCGATTTTGTCAGACCGGTACTCCTCCGCTTGGGCATTCCATGACCAGATTATCCCGACTAATCCCAAAAAAATCGCTCCGATTAATATTTCTTTTTTCATTTTTTCCTTAGATTAAAAAATTATTTTATTCCACTTCTTCTTCCAATAATTCCAAATCCGGTCCCAAGTCAAAACTGTCATCCCCCACAAAATCATCCGCTAAATCGGCCGGGTCTTCTTCAAAATCCACATCTTGTAAGGTTAAGTTCGGCTCGGACGAAGATTCTATCGTTTTTTCTTTTTTATCAGTCAAATTTTTATTCTCAATATTTCCCGACCGAAAACCGTCTTCCGATTTTACCCTCAAAATTCCAGACAACTCCATCAATAAAGCGCCGCACAACAAAGCGGCCACTCCGATAAATATCCATAGATACAGATTTTTTTTCATAATTTTATTTTTATTTTTTACTCTATTCTTTTTTGCAATTATATCACCAAATCTGTCTTTTTTACAAGCATTCCGAAGAATTCTTTTTTAAGGCCGTCGTATAAAAAATAAAGGAGAAAAAAATTTTGAAAGAAATAAATATATTGATGCCAGATTTATTTTCAGCAAAAGGATTCTTTTTCGTAGCTGTCGTATGAAATGGAAGACCGGAGAAAAAGAATCTTTTGAGGGAAATAAAAATCTTTCCGCTATAAATAAAAATAATTTCGCCTTTACAAAACAAGTCAATCAAGCTAGAATTTATTTGAATTTTAAGGACTAATTTCAAAACATTACTATGTTGGAACAGATCAAAAAAATAAAAGCTGAATTCAAAGAATTGGAGGAAACTCTCAATTCTCCGGAAACTATGACCAATCCTTCTCGTTTGGCCGATTTAGGGAGAAAAAAAGCCGAATTGGAAAAAATAATCAATCTGATCGATCGACTGGAAAAAACCGAAAAAGAAATGCGAGAAAACGGAGAAATAATCAATTCCGAAGAAGACGAAGAAATGAAAGCTTTAGCCTTGGAAGCCAACACTCAACTATCGAAAGAAAAAGAGGCATTGGATCGAGAGCTGGAGTTGGAACTTATCCCCAAAGATCCGGACGATATCAAAAATTCAATCGTTGAAATAAGGGCCGGCGCGGGCGGAGACGAAGCCGCTTTGTTTGCCGGAACATTGTTTAAAATGTACTCTCGCTACGCCGAAAAAAATAATTGGTCAATTTCTGTTTTAAATTCTCATACTACCGGCATCGGCGGCTACAAAGAAATTGTTTTTAATCTCACCTCTTCAAATAATCAGAATCCGGTTTATAAAAAAATGAAATACGAATCCGGTGTTCATCGCGTCCAACGCATTCCCGAAACCGAAAAGTCCGGCCGGATCCATACCTCCACCGCCACGGTGGCGGTTTTACCCGAAGCTGAAGAAGTTGATATAAAAATCGACCCCAAAGATCTGCGCATCGACACTTTCGCTTCTTCCGGACCAGGCGGCCAAAGCGTCAACACCACTATGAGCGCCGTCAGAATGACCCATCTTCCCACCGGCATTGTCGCCTCCTGTCAAGACGAAAAATCCCAGCACAAAAACAAAGATCGAGCCATGAAAGTTTTGCGCTCTCGCTTGGTCCAAATCCAAAAAGAAGAAGAGGCCAAGAAACTCGGAGACGCCCGCTTGAGCCAAATCGGCACCGGTGACCGTAGCGAAAAAATCAGGACTTACAATTTCCCCCAAGACCGCATCACCGATCACCGGATCAAAGTTTCTTGGAGCAATATGGAAAACATCCTCGGCGGAGAAATCGATTCCATCCTAAACAACTTGCAAGAAGAAGACATTAAGAAAAAATTAAAAAAAGATAGTATATAAAAATCATTGACAAAATATATACATATATTATTATAAAAAGTCGATAATTACTATATTTAATTATTGAAAGAGTACCTATAACAACTCAGGAGGAGGAACCATGAACACAAGGGAAATTGCTACTCTTTTAAATTTACAAGAAAGTACTATTATTTTTTATCTAACTAAAACCATTCCACCTCTAAAAACACCCGCTGAGGCGAGGGAGCTTTATGAGAATTGCCCGGAAAGCATGGAACCGGCGGTTATAAAGAAATGGGAAGAACTTATTAAAGAAGCTATCCCTCCCTT
>JAZHDF010000019.1:0-6891 GCA_036584565.1 Candidatus Moraniibacteriota bacterium | reverse complement strand
TCGCCAAAGAAAAGAAAACTCCCGCCAAAAAGGCAGTTAAGAAAAAATAATCGCTTCAAACAACAAAAAACACTCCGTGCGGAGTGTTTTTTTCTTTAAGGAATAATTCTTTCGCCAATGAATCAAGTGACCATCCCTCTGTAGCTTATTTTTAATTTTAAGTTGTTGGATTTTAAGACGAATTATGAAAATAAAAACTCGACCCGGTAAATAAATCTATCCATTAAATAATGAATCGCATTTCATTTCCGAAGGTTTTTTTACTTCCATAATCTCCAAAATCGTCGGAGCGATATTGCCCAACTTACCCCCGATCTTTAATTCTTTTTTATTTAATCCTTCATTTAAAACCGAAAAACCGACTTTGTTTTTGGTATGAAAAGTGTTGGGAATTTCTTTGCCGTCCAAAATATCGATCATATTATCGGCATTGCCGTGATCGGCGGTTATTATCAAAGTCCCCTTTCTCTTTTGGAGTTCTTCCCAAAGGCTGGCTAATTTTTTATCCACATATTCCACCGCTTTAACGGTCGCCCCGATATTTCCGGTGTGTCCCACCATATCGGCATTGGCATAGTTGATAGCATAAAAATCATATTCCGAATTTCTGATCTTTCCCAAAACATAATTGGTTATTTTTTCCGCTCGCATTTCCGGCGCCTCGGCATACGATTCGATTTTCATCGAAGGCACCAACAAACGATCCTCTCCGGCGACCGAATCGGCATAACCTCCGTTAAAAAAATAAGTTATATGCGCATATTTCTCTCCTTCGGCGATATAAAATTGTTTTTTTTCTGCCAGCGCTTGAGGCAAAGAATTTTTTAGCGGACTATCCACAAAGGCGACCGCCACATCAATATCCGGACCAAAATCCCCCAAAGTGGTAAAATTTATTCCTTTTATTTTTTTCAGTTTGGGAAGTTTATCGTTTTTTTTGATTTCCTCGCTTACTTCGACAAACAGTTTGGTAAACTGTCGGGCGCGGTCGGAGCGAAAATTAAAAAAAACAATACTATCTTCTTCTTCTAATCTGGCCACCGGCTTGTTTTTCTCAAAAATCACCGTCGGCACAAGTTTTTCATCCAAAATATTTTTCCGGTAAGATTGTTCGATTGCTTCCTCCGCCGAATCAGCTCGCTCACCTTTGGAAAAAACAATCGCTTCATAGGCTTCCTGCAATCTGTCCCAGTTTTTGGCCCTGTCCATCGCCCAAAATCTCCCGCTAAGAGTGGCAATTTTGCCGATTCCCTCCTCTTTTATTATCAGTCTGAATTCTTTCAATAATAAAAGAGCACTCTGCGGATAAGAATCTCGTCCGTCGGTAAAAAGATGACAATACACTTCTTTGATGCCATTCTTTTTGGCCAGTCGCAAAATCATCCTAAAGTGTTGAGGACTACTATGTTGACTGTCGGTCGTACTCATCAAACCCATCAGATGAAATCGGCGCCCCTTAATCCGACAATTTCTAACGGCTTCTATCAAAGCCGGATTGGTAAAAAAATTTCCCTTTTTTATTTCTTGGTCGATCTTATAACAGTCTTGAAAAACCACCCTTCCTCCGCCGATATTGATATGACCGGCCTCCGAACCGCTCAGTTGGTTTTTATTCAGCCCCACCGCCTTACCGGTCGCTTCCAAAAGAGTAAAGGGAAACTTCTCCCTCGCTCTGTCGACAAAAGGGGTCTTGGCCAAAGAAATAGCATTGGCCCTACTTTTGGGTGCCTCTCCCCAACCGTCTAAAATCGCCAAAACCAAAGGTTTTCTTTCTTGCAAATTCATTGATTATTTTTATTTTTTAAAGCCGCAGAAAAAGATTTTAATTGTTAAATTTTTCATTAATTCTCAACATTCGATTATATTTGCAAATTCTTTCTCCTCGCGAAAGAGATCCGGTTTTGATAAAATCGGCTTCGGCACCGATGGCTAAATCGGCGATAAAATCATCGGTAGTTTCTCCGCTGCGATGAGAAACGACGGTTTTCATATTATTTTCCTTGGCCAATTTCATACAATCGATTGTCTCGCTCAAAGAACCGATTTGATTAACCTTTATCAAAACACTATTGCAAGCTTTTTCCGCAATAGCTTTCTTTAATCTCTTTACATTGGTAACCAAAAGATCGTCCCCAATAGTCATCACTCGGGAACCGATTTTTTCGTTCATCATTCTCCAGCCCTCCCAATCCTCTTCCGCCAGGCCGTCCTCTATGGATATCACATTATATTTTTCGATCCAATCTTTATAAAGATTGATCATATTTTCCTTGTTTAATTTTTCATTTTCCGGTTTCAAAAAATAATGATCCTCCTCCAAAAAAGAATTGGCGGCCACATCCAAACCGACAAAGACATCCTTGCCCGCTTCATATCCGGCCTCCGAAATGGCTTGATTGATAACTTCCAGAGCTTGGGAATTACTTTCCAAGTGGGGAGCAAATCCTCCTTCATCTCCGACAGCGGTACTTTGATTCATGGAAGTCAAGATTTTTTTCAAAGCATAAAATATCTCACTGCCCGCTCTTAATTGTTCGGGATAAATCGAGATTCCCCGGGGAATCAACTTAAATTCTTGAATGCTCAAGCCTGAATCAGAATGCTCCCCGCCGTTTAAAATATTAAACATTGGAATTGTCTTGAATTTTTCCGCCTTAAATCCGTAAGTATCGGCAATGTAAAGATAGAGTTCTTTTTTCTGCTCCTTAGCTGTGGCGCGACAAACCGCCAAAGAGACTCCCAAAATAGCATTAGCTCCCAAGCCGGTCTTGTTCTCCGTTCCATCCAAATCCAACATTTTTTTATCAATCTTCTTTTGATCCGAAGACTCCTCATCCATCAAAATCGGGGCAATTTTCTCATTAACATTGGCCACCGCTTGCAAAACACCTTTGCCCTCATAACGGCTCTTGTCTCCGTCTCTCAGCTCCAAGGCCTCATGCGATCCGGTGGAAGCTCCGCTGGGAACTCCCGCCGTCCCTTCGGCTCCGCTTTCCAATATTACCTCCACTTCAACTGTCGGGTTACCCCTTGAATCGAGAATTTCTCGGGCAAATACTCTTTTTATTTTTGACATATTCTTTTTTTATTTTTTAAATAATTAAATTAAGCGGTATTGAATAGAAACTGCTTCAATACTTACGGCCTTGAATTTATTTCCCCAAAAAGAATTATTTTTCTCAGTCAATGCTTATAAAGCAAAAGGTTGAATAAAAAAAATTTGAAGGAAATAATAGCTTTATCGCTAAGGATTGAATCCTTTTTAGATTATACTCTTTTTTGAATTCAATCACAAGTACAAAAAACCATCCGCCTGAGGCGGATGGTTTATTTTTTATCAAAGAGAAAAAATTACATTTTTTCGATATCTTCAACCACTTCATCAATGCTTCTTTTCTCGGGAGCGCTTTGAGCCTTGGCTCTCTCGGATCCCTCCGGTTCATTGATTTTAAGATTAACACGAGCGTTGTTTTTTGCTCCGATAACTCTTAGCAAAGTTCTTAAAGCTTTGGCTGTTTGTCCTTCGCGACCGATGACTATTCCCATATCTTTTGGATCAACATCCAAGGTAATAAGAACACCCATCTCATCTACCTTTCTTTCTACTTTTACCGCACTTGGATTGTCTACAAGCATTTTGACCACCTGCTCGATAAACCCTGCGTCGATTGTTTCTGACATACTTTTTTCTTTTCTTACTAATTATCGAAACGACACTCTTTATATTTTTTAATCGTTTCATTAAAGATTATAAATTATTTGCCGATTTCTGTCAAACGAATTTGCTCCCATCAGATAATATTCTCGAAAATATTTACCCTTTCGATTATTCAAAAAATGATTCTCTAAACCGCTCAATTTCCGACGCAATTTTTATCCCCGATATATCCTCGGCTTTTTGCCTCTTCTTCATCTTTAAAACAAACCAGATTTTCCGGTTTGATATTTTTTGCCCAGCGACAATCCGGCTTATGATATTTATTGGAATTTTTACTCCCCACAAAAGCGCACTCCGGATTTTCCGAGGTTTGATTATCGATAAGTTCATTTTTTGAAGGATTCTCCGCCCCCAAAACCGCCGGATTTAAACCTCCCTTCACTTCCGCCTCCCTTTCCGGCGCAACCTGGACCGATAACGGAGGAGTTTCTATCTTGTGCCCCTGCAAAACCCCAACCTCAAAAGAAATTACCGCAATCAAAAAAATTCCCATACTCAGGACAATTTTACTCTCATTTCTTTTCCAAAAATCGATAATTTGCCCGATTCGGCCCCCTTGACCTTCAGCCAAACTCTTATTTTTTGTTGACATTTCTTTGAAATTTGTTATACTTAATTTTGTTAGTTTAATATGCTAAATAAATTTTATGGCCCATCGTAAAGCCGGCGGATCAACTCAATATGGTCGAGATTCTATCTCTAAAAGACTGGGAGTTAAAATTTTCGGGAGCGAAAAAGCAAAAACCGGAAATATAATCGTCCGCCAAAAAGGAACAAAATTTCACCCGGGAAAAAATGTCGGTCGCGGAGAAAACGATACCCTATACGCTTTGACTGACGGAATTGTCGAATTCAGCAAAAAGAAAGTTATCGCCTTTACCGGAAAAATAACCAAACGCAGATTCGTCAGCATTACTCCGGAGAAAAAGTAATTTCCGAATATATCTTATAAGCAGACAACTCCGGTTGTCTGTTTTTATTCTTAACCGAAATTTTTTACTGCTCCTTCTTCGTCGCATTGATAAAAGCGAAAAAAAGCGGATGCGAACTCAACGGGGTCGATTTGAATTCCGGATGAAACTGGGTGGCCAAGAAAAAAGGATGATCATTTGCAGGCAGTTCAACTATTTCCATCAAGCGAGAATCCTCTGATTTGCCGGAAAAAATCATTCCACCTTTTTCAATCATTTCCACATAATCCGGATTAACTTCCCAACGATGACGATGACGCTCGGAAATTTCTTTTTTGCCATAAGCTTTGTAAGCGATAGTTCCTTTGGTCAAAAAAGCCGGATAAGCGCCCAAGCGCATCGTGGCGCCGTAATTTTTATCTTCCAAATTTTTCTTTTGCTCCGGCATAATATCGATGACCGGATTTTTGGTTTCCCGATCAATCTCGGTAGTATGCGCGTCTTTCAGGCCCAGGACATTTCTGGCGTATTCAATCACCGCCAGTTGCATTCCGTAGCAGAGACCGAAAAAAGGAATTTTATTTTCCCGACAATATTTGATGACATTTATCTTACCTTCGATCCCACGAGAACCGAATCCGCCCGGTACCACAATCCCGTCAAATTCTCTCAATTCCTCCATATTTTTACCAGTCTTTTCAAAGTCCTCGCTATTGAGCCACTCGATTTGAGGTTTAACTTTGGCCTTAAAACAAGCGTGCTTTATCGATTCAATTACACTGATGTAGGAATCTCCCAATAGAAATTCCCCGGTCCCGAAATATTTCCCGACAATTCCGATTTTGACCGATTTCTCCGATTTTTTAATATTTTCAACCAAATTATACCAATTTTTCAAATCGGTTTTTCTGGTCGGCAATTCCAATTTTTTCAAAATTCTCCTACTCAAATCATCTCGCTCGAAATTTATCAAAACTTCGTAAACATTGTCCACATCCGGAGCGGAAATAATATCCTTTTCATTAACATTGCAAAAAAGAGCGATTTTTTGCTTTCTTTTGTCATCAATCGCCACCTCGCTCCGAGCAATAATAATATCGGGATTGATTCCGTTGGCATTCAATTCCCGGACGGCCTGCTGAGTCGGCTTGGTCTTCATCTCGCCCACCTTGGGAGGATAAGGCAAATAAGTAATCATCACAAAAATCACATCTTTCGGATTTTTGAGTTTCATCTGTCGAGCCGCCTCCATAAAAAGCATGTTTTCATAATCCCCGATAGTCCCTCCGATCTCGGTCAAAACGACATCCGCGCCGTTGTCTCTGGCGGCATTTTTGATTGTCCGGATAACTTCATCGGTAACATGAGGAATTATTTGAACACATTTGCCTTTGTAGCCGAGATTTCTTTCGCGATTAATTACTTTTTGATAGACGCTTCCGGTAGTCATATAGTTTTGTCCGGGCAAAGTAATCTCCATAAAGCGCTCATAATTTCCCATATCCTGATCGGTCTCCAGACCGCAGTCCATCACAAAAACCTCTCCGTGCTCGGTCGGATTCATGGTGCCGGCATCCACATTAACATAAGGATCGATCTTGATAGCTGTCGGCTTATAGCCTCGCGCTTTTAAAATCGCCCCCAAAGAGGAGGTGGCCACCCCCTTACCGATTCCGCTCATTACTCCGCCCAACACAAAAATATACTTTTTATTTTGCTTCATAGCTTGGTTTAAAAATAAATTATATTAAATATTTAAAGAGGAAAATTAATTTTCCTCTTTGATTTCGATTATTATAGCGGTTTTTATATTTTTTAGAAATTCGATTTCCACCTTTTTTTCTCCCAAATCTTTTATCGGAGCGTTTAATTTTATTTGTCCGCTATTTAATTCAATCCCCCATTGGGACTTTATTTCTCCGGCAATCTTTGCTCCATCCACCGAACCGAAAAGCTTTCCACCTTTGGCTTTGGCAAAAACGATTACTTTTTTATCTTTAATTTCTCGGGCCAGCTTGGAAAAATTTTCCGCTTCCGCTTTTTCCTTGACCAGCTTGTCCGAATTATTTTTTTCCACCCTTTTTATCACATCGGGAGTGGCTATTTGCGCCAGTTTTCTCGGAAGAAGCATATTTCTCGCATAACCGTCGGAGACACTTACCACTTCTCCGGCCTTGCCCAGTTTTTTGACATTTTCCAACAAAACAACTTTCATAAGCCCTGGATAAAAATAAAATTAGCCCTCTTTTTAAGACTAAATAT
>JAZHDF010000018.1:0-6859 GCA_036584565.1 Candidatus Moraniibacteriota bacterium | reverse complement strand
GAAGAATTTCAAATGAACCAAGAAGAGGTGGCTCTGAAAATGGGAAAAAACAGAAGTGTGGTTGCCAATAAAGTGCGTCTCTTAAAATTGCCGGTGGAGGCGATACGCGCCTTAAAGGAAGGAGTTATTAGCGAGGGACATGCCAAGGCTATTTTATCTCTTGAAAATCAGGAGAAACAAAGAGCTCTTTTGGATTTGATAATAAAGAATAATTGGACTGTTCGTCAGGCGGAAAATAAAACCAAGGAAATTTCCGAAAAACCTTTTCGACGCTTGACCAATATTGATCCGGCCACAAAAGAAATTGAGGAGAGGTTGTCAGCCTTAATGGGAACCAAAGTTAAAATAACTCTTTCAAGAGGAGAGGGGGGAAAGATTATTATTGATTATTATTCAAAAGACGAATTGAGAAAAATTGTCGACAATCTGTCGGTTGAAAATAAAAATGTTTTTACCGATCCTATCGTTTCGGAAGAAATCAAAAAAGAAGAGAAGACTGTGAATAATTTTGAAATCGAACAGGGAATCAATCTTGAAGCGGAAGGGGAAATAGGAAGCGAGAATGAGGCGGGAGAGGCGCAAGTTGATTTTAAAGAAATTGCGATTGAAAAGGCGGATGATGAGGATTTATTAAAGTCGGCTTAGGATATTTTAAAAAGCTTTTTTTAGAAAAATAAAGAGGTCTATTTTTGTCGAATTAAAAAATAAGATTGAACAATTTTTTTGTTCAATCTTATTTTTATAAAAGCTCATCTTTTCTTTTCAATTGTCGACGAATATGAGCGCGGGCGTTGGAAGTTTTTACAAATTCCAGCCATTTTCGGTTGGGACTTTTTTTCTCTTTGGAGGTCATAATTTCTATCATTTGGCCGTTTTTTATCTGGTAATCGATAGGTACCATTTTGCCGTCCGCTTTGGCGCCGGTAATTGAATCGCCGATTTCACTGTGAATAGCATAAGCGAAATCGACCGGAGTGGCCTCCTCGGGAAGGTCGATGGCGTCTCCCTTGGGAGTGATGGCGAAAATTCTGTTTCTAAAAAAATCAATTTTCAATCCTTCCAAAAAGGCGCTATTGTCTTTGCCGACTTCGTTTTGCCATTCGTGCAATTGCTTGATCCAAGTCAACTCGTTTTCCGAGTAAGTTTCTTTTTGACGGAAATAATTTTTCCAATCGCGCCTTTTATTTTCGTTATAAATCCAATGAGAAGCGATTCCGAATTCAGCTTCATCATGCATTTTTTGGGTGCGGATTTGCACCTCCATAATCCTTCCTTGCGGTCCGAAGATGGTGGTGTGAATGGATTGGTATCCGTTGGGCTTGGGCAGAGAGATATAATCCTTGATTCGACCTACCATCGGACGGTAGATTTTATGTACTATTCCCAAAACTTCGTAGCAGTCCGAAACGGTAGGAACGATAATTCTGATGGCGATCAGATCATATATTCGACCGATATCCATTTCTTTTTTCTCAAGCTTCAAATAAAGACTGCGAAGGTTTTTGGCTCGACCGTAAATTCGGATAATTTTTATTTTACGGTTTTTGATTTCTTTTTCCAGCTCTCTGATAGCTTGGTTGTTGAATTTTTCTCCTTCGCGATAATAATCGTCTCGGAGTTTTTTAACCATTTCATAATTTTCGGAATCCAGATATTTAAAAGAAAGATCTTCCAGTTCGGCTTTGATTTCTCCGATTCCCAAGCGATCGGCCAAGGGGACGAATATTTCCATGGTTTCTCGGGCGATCCCGGGTCTTTTTTCGGGCGGATTGAATTCCAGAGTGCGCATATTATGAAGGCGATCGGCCAACTTTATGATCACTACCCGAATATCGGCGGCCATGGCCAAAAACATTTTGCGTAGATTTTCCAATAAATATTCTTCCTTGGTTTCTCTTAGCTTGATTTTGCCCAATTTGGTGATACCCTCAACCAGATCATGCACTTCCGGTCCGAACTCTTTTTTTATTTCCGCCAGAGTAACGGGGGTGTCTTCGGGAACATCGTGCAGTAGTCCGGCAGCGATGGTTTTGCTTCCCATACCGATGCCGGCCAAAATATTGGCGGTAGCGACGCAATGACTGAAATAATCTTCTCCGGAGCGTCTTTTTTGTCCTTGATGAGCTTTTTCGGCAAACTCAAAGGCTTTGGTGATTAACTCTTTGCGCTGAGTAGTTAAAGGCACCTTGATAGAATTGAGCAGATTTTTTAGAGCCGTTTTTTGCATCATCATAGATTATTTAAAGAATAATTTTTTAAAGCTGTTTAAAGTATAAATAATTTAGAGTTAATAAGCAAGAATTTAAGAAGCTAAGAATCTGGGAATTTGAGAAATTGAGAATCGGAATGGATTTTAGCGAGTTTATAAAGTTCCCAAGACTCATTAAATAGTAGTTATCGGTCAATGGTAATGATTTATCAGGATAAACTTTTAACTGAGAGCGAAGAGATTTAACCTCCATAATAGAGGTTAAATCTCTTTATTCTTCGAAAGGATGTAAAAAACAATCATCTTTAAATGATTGTTTTTTGTAGGCAGGAATTTTATTTCTTAATTACGTAGCATGCTACGTAACATTTTTTATTTATTTTTTTAATTTATCCGGTCGGTGATTAGGACAGTTTTTATCCGAACAGCGAGTGGGGATGGTTTTGGTGCCTTCCATCATCAATTCATCGCATTTTCCTCCCGGCTTGTCGGTGCGAGGATAACCGCAGATTTTTCCGGTGGGTTTGGATTTGATGGCGTGTTTGCATTCAGGATAATTGGAGCAAGCATAAAATATTCCGAATCTTCCGCGACGCTCGATCATTTCTCCTTTTTGGCATTTGGGACATTTTACGCCGGTTTGTTTCTTTTTTGCTTCCTCGGGATCTTCTTTGATATATTTGCATTTCGGATATTGATTGCAAGAAATAAACTTGCCAAATCTTCCTTCACGGACGACCAATTTGCCGGTTTCGCATTGCGGACATTTTTCTCCGGTTTCCTGCGGTCCGGCCAAGATTTCTCCATCGATAGTGCGAGCGCCGGAGCAGTCGGGAAATTTTTCACAACTCATAAATTTACCGGTTTTTCCCAATTTGATAATCATCGGTCCTTTGCAGAGGGGACATTTGAATTTTTTGTCCGCCTGACCCAGATTAGTGACTTTTTCCATTTTTTCTTTGGATTTAATGTCTTTGGTAAAGGGTTTGTAAAAGGATTTTAAAATTTTGGCGTATTCTTTTTTGCCATTGGCAATATCGTCTAAATCGTCTTCCATTTGAGCGGTAAAAGAGTCGCTGATGTAATTTTCAAAGTTTTCACTCAAAAAATCACTAACAGTTTCTCCTGTGTCGGTCGGTTTTAGGGCGCGACCTTCTTTTTCGGCGTACATTCTGTCCCGGAGAGTTTTGATGATAGAGGCGTAGGTGGAAGGGCGACCGATACCTCTTTTTTCCAATTCTTTTATTAAGCCGGCTTCGGTATAGCGAGGCGGGGGAAGAGTTTCCTTTTCTTTGGCTTCTATGTCAAGTAAAGTTAATAACTCTCCTTTTTCCACCTTGGGCAGAGGAGTGTCTTCACTTTTAGAGTAAGTGTCGGCCAAAAGCCAGCCAGAAGAAAGAACCCGAGAGCCCTTGGTTTGGAAGAGCGGAATACCTTCATCTTCTCCGATTTTGACGGTTAATTTCATACTTAGCAAGGTGGCTTCTTCCATTTGAGAGGCGATTGTCCGTATCCAAATCAAATTATAAAGCTTGGATTGATCCGGATTGGCGCCGGCGAATATTTTTTCAAAATCGGTGGGGCGGATTGCTTCATGCGCTTCTTGAGCAACTTTGCTTTTGGTTTTGAAATTTCTGATTTTTATTTTTTCTTCGCCGAATTTTTTGGCGATTATTTTAGAAATTTGTTTTTGCGCCAAAACGCTAAGATTGGTGCTATCGGTTCGCATATAAGTAATATGTCCGGATTCGTACAATTTTTGCGCCAAGAACATTGTTTTGGAAGGAGCGAAGCCTAATCGAGAACTGGCCACTTGTTGCAAAGTGGAAGTGATAAAGGGTGGATGAGGCATCCGATGAATTTCTCTTTGGGTAATATTTTCAACAACCCATTTTTCTTTTTTTCCGACCTTGAGAATTTTATCCACTTCTTTTTTATCTCGCGGCTCCTGACTACAAATCAGTTCAAATTTAGCCTTTTTTTTATTGGCCATTTGAGAAGTGATGGTCCAATATTTTTCCGGTTTGAAATTTTGAATTTCTTTTTCTCTTTCGACGATTATTCTTAGGGCGGGGGATTGTACTCGGCCGGCACTTAGGCCGTAGCGAACTTTTTTCCAAATTAAGCCGGACAGATCATAGCCGAAAAGCCTATCCAAGACTCGGCGGGCTTCTTGGGCGTTTTTTAGATCAATATCTATTTGGCGGGGTTTTTTGATGGCCTCGGTAACAGCTTGCTTGGTAATCTCGTTAAAGACAATTCTTTTGGGTTTTTTTAATTGTAGAGCTTCGGCCAAATGCCAAGCGATGGATTCTCCTTCTCGATCGGGGTCGGTTGCCAGCAGGACTTCTGTTGATTTTTTGGCGGATTTTTTCAGATCTTCGATAACTTTTTCTTTGCCGGCGATAATTTCATAATGAGGCAAGAAATCTTTTTCTATTTCAATGGCCTTTTTGTTGCTTTTGGGCAGGTCGCGGATATGGCCGATAGAAGATTTTACTTCGTATCCGGGGCCGAGATATTTTTTGATAGTTTTTGATTTGGATGGGGACTCTACGATAACTAATTGCATGTATTTTTTGATTCCGATTAATAATTATTTTTTTGTTTTTATTAAAATAATCCGTTTTTTAATAACGGATATAATTTTGACCGCCCATATCCTTGATGTAGCCTTTCATTTCCAAAATTATCAAAGTGGACGAAACAATACTAGTGTTTATTTTAGAGAGTTTAATTATTCTGTCAATGTGTTGCGGTTCGTTGGCTAAAATCTTTAAGATAATTTCTTCTTCCGGGGAGGCGGGAATAATTTCTTTAATCTTTTTTTCTTGTTTAAAAGCGTTCAGGTTTAATTCTTCCAAAATATCATTGACACTGGTTACGATTTTAGCTCCTTGTTTGATCAATGAATTTGTTCCTTGCGAGGTTGGAGAAAAAATACTGCCCGGAACGGAAAAAACTTCTCGATTAAAATCGAGCGCCATGTTGGCGGTAATCAATGTTCCGCTTTGATAAGCCGCCTCAATTACGATAGTGCCGATAGTTAAGCCGGCCATCAATCGGTTGCGAGCGGGAAAAGTTTGGGCGGTGGCTTGGGTACCCAAGGGATAATCGCTAATTAGCGCCCCGTTGGAAATTATTTGTCTGGAAAGATTAAAGTTTGTCCGAGGACCGATAAAAGTGTCTTCCAGACTACTGCCTAAAACGGCGACAGTTTGTCCGTTTGCTTCAAGCGCTCCTTGATGGGCGAAGGTGTCGATCCCCAAAGCCATCCCGGAAACCACCGTTATGCCGGCGGAGGCTAAATCGCGCGCCAAAGAAATGGCCACCTGCTTGCCGTAAGCGGTAAATTTTCGAGAGCCGACAATGGCCAGAAGCGGAGCGGCATTAAAATCATAATCTCCCTTGACATAAATTAAAAAAGGGGCGGAAGGAATTTCTTTGAGCAGTTCGGGGTAATCGGGATTATTAAAATCAAGAACGCGGATATTTTCTTTTGTCAGCTTTTCCCATTCGGCTTGAGGATTTATCCGGGATCTTTCTCTGACAATAGCTTGCGCCAATTTTTCATTTATTCCGCTAGTCATAATTTCCGAGAGATCGCTTTCCCAGATTTTTTTCCCCTCACCGAAGTGATTTATGAGAAGTTTAATTTTTTGCGGACCGATGCCGGGAATTTTATTGAGCGCGTTTAGATAAAGCATTTGTTTGGTTTTTACTAAAAAAGTATTTACAGTATAGCACACTTTTTTAACTTTTAATTTACTTTTTAAAAATTTGACAAAAAATAAAAAAAAGCATAGTATTATTTCGGAAAAAGAATCCGGTAGTTACAAGATATTATTTTCCCAAAAAAAGTTTCTTTTTCTCCGGCCTTTCGTTTCACACGGCAGCTGCGAAAAACAATCTTTTTTTGGGAAATAAATTTAATGTTAGTGTTATATTTATTGGTAAATATTTCGGATAATACTTATTGAAAGCATGATTCAAAAAAAGGCAAAAACTTTATATTTTTACTTTTATTTCTGGTTTATGACGAGAGACCGTTTTGTTTTTGCCGAGAAAAAGATAAATTAAAAAATTTCTTGATAAAAATAAGCCGGTCTCTCCGAGACCGGTTTTTTTGTTCTTTGATAGAGAATATTGAGGGGAACTTTTATTGCCAAGCTTAATTTTTGAGTGAGGCCAAACAGTCCAAAAGGAGAAGAAAAATGGAAATGGCAAATGGAATGATCAGAGATCTTTATCCCCAAGAAAGATTTCTCACTGTAGATCACAGGAGACAGATTTTTGTCTGTTTAAACAGGATGCTTATCGAGCAAGATGCTAAAAATTTTTCTTTCGAGGGAGGAGAGAGGGACGCTGTTCTCGAAAAGTCGATGGCGGATTTAATCTCTCGCCTAAATGCTATCCTTGAGGATAGAAAAGTGGAGTTTTCAATCCAAAAGAAAGAAGATCTTTCTAGCGGCTTGAGGGAGTTTCAATCGATAATTCAAGAAGTCGGTCCCGCCGACCTGACTTTTATCAATTACCGGCTCCAAGCCCTTTTAGTAGGTGGCTTGAATTGATCCGGCGGGCGGAGGATGGCAAAGGCCATTCCTCCGCCTTTTTAAATATTTAGGTTAACTTGCTAAACTGATTTTTTTG
>JAZHDF010000017.1:0-28994 GCA_036584565.1 Candidatus Moraniibacteriota bacterium | reverse complement strand
TTGGACGATTGCCGTTTTAATCTTGCTGATGTTTTTTAGAGATATGGTCTTGGATAATATTTATACCCGAAAAATTCGTCACAAATATTCGATGGCTAATTTGGTTATCTTTCTCCTGCTCTTTTACATCCTCTTCTAAAACTAAATATCCGATCAAAAAGTATTCCGGCACCCACCGCCACATTCAATGATTCTATCTTGTTTGTGGTTTTTATATTCACCTTGGCATCCGCCTGAGAAAGTAATTCTTCGGAAACTCCTTGACTTTCATTCCCTAAAATAAGACAAACTTTATCATTTCCCCGAAGGCCGACTTCCAATTCCTCTCCGGACTGAACATCGGTGACAAGAATTTTTAGTCCCGCTTTTTTTATTTTGCCCAAAACTTCTTGTCGGGAGTCAAAGACTAATTTGAGCTTAAAAATAGCATCTTTGGCGGCTTGAATAACTTTGGGATTATAAATATCGACACACTCCTCGCTCAAGACCACCTCCTCAAAACCGAAAGCCAAGGCGCTTCTTAAGATTGTTCCCAAATTGCCCGGATCGCTGATTGAATCGAGATAAACAACATCCCCCTTTAAATCCAGTTTGGAATCCTCACTTCGATAAACCGCCAAAACTCCTTCGGGATTTTTGAGCGATGAAATCTGCCGAATCAATTTTTCCGAAACCAAAAATAAAAACCTTTCTTCCTCCTTGCCGAATATCTCCTCCAGCTTATCTTTATTTCTAGCTAAGAAGTTTTTGGTAACAAAAATTTCCGAAAAATAAATATTTTCCGCCGAAGCAGATTGGATGATTTTCCAGTTTTCCACCATAAATTTACCCTCTTTGTGACGGTATTTTTTAAGTTTCAATTTGGATAAATTTTTTATTTTCCAATTATCTCGACTTTCCAATTCGATTATTTTCATACTTTCTTAATTTTAGCATATTAACATTTCTATCGATAAAATACATCGACATTTAACAATAAAATGACTAAGACAAAGAAGTCATCAGTCAAAAGTAAATCAGTCATTAAAATTCATTTTTTAAATTTAATAGCTGATGACCCGATGACTTTTTGGCTAAAAATTTACTCTTGGGAATCCTATCAACTACTTTTCCAATAAGCTGTTAATTATATCCTCATCTTTGCAAGAATATTTATTATCAGCCGAATAAAACTTTTTGGATTTGCCGTGACAACCGCCGTTTTCTTTGGGTAAAACCGCCGACATCGGCATCAAAAATCCGACATCCCGCTTGGTAAAATAATCGTCCAGATATTTCAAGGTTTCCGAACGTTCCTCCCGGCTCATTCTGGCAAAATTGCTCATATCATCCCCCATTTTTCCGCTCCAGTCCAAATGAGCGAAAACATTATTGGCTTTGCTTTTATATCTCTCGTGCCAGAGTAAGGCCCAGCACCAATCCCCTTCTTTTTTCCACCAGCGCGAATAACACGGTCCGTCTTCAATTTTTCCTTCCATACTCAAACCCACTCCTCCCTCAATAAAATCAAATTGACGCAAATAACTCTCATCCTCGATATCATTGGTTTGCGCTCCGATTACAATCTCCATGCCCTTGAGTTTGGCATATTTGCGCATTTTATAAAGCACCTCTCCGATAGCCGGATCGGAAATATAATCTTGGTAAAAAACCTGTCCGAACATAAAACTTTGCACCCCCAGATCCATAGCTTTTCTGGTAATATCCAAAACGTAACGCTGGTATTCTTTTTTGGCCAAGGAGGGTTTGCAAGTATGCTCTCCCCAAGTGTTTTTGCTTCCCGGACGACACATTTTATCAAAATCAAATTCTCTCCCTCCCAAATTGTAATAATATTTTGTCTTGGTATCGATCGCTTCAGCGATAAACATTCCGTAAACCGCCTCTTTCTTTTCAATCATTTCCATATTTTTTTTGACTTCTTCAAAGTCCGGTGTTTGTAGCCAAGTCTCGATGGAACGATGCAAATAGTAACAATTGGAACGATTGATAAGCTTGATTAATCCGCCCGTCCCGTCAGTCTCTCCGTTCAATAGTCCGTCGGCAATACAACCGCTTCTTTTCATTTTTTGCATATCCGGCGGCGGAGGCGGGATAAAAGTTTCCACTGGCAAAAGAGCTTCCATCTTTTCATCGTATTCCCAGAGATTATCGATTTCTTGCTCTATTTTTTCCGCCTCTTGCGACTTAATCTGAGACAAATCCTTTCTTTGTTTCTTTTGCCAAAGAATAACAAAAGGGATTGTCAAAATAACCAAGAGGATGAAGGTCCGGATAAAAAATCTCAATTTTGGGTTTAGTCCTTGTCGCATATTTTTTCTTTTTCTCCCTTTATTCTAAAGCATAAAGAATTTTAAGTAAAACAAAACCGCTCTTTCGAAAGAGCGGTTTTGTTGTTATCAATTTTTTAGACAACCGTAAGGACTTCTTCCAAGTATTCGCCTCTGACGGAAAACCGGCTGTATTCGGTTTTATCACGCTCCACCACATCCTTTTTTGATTTTTCCGCGTATTGACGGAGTAATATTTCCCGCAAGGGAAGTTCTCGACTATGCTCGTCAAAAAATTTAAGCACATAAGAATCGTCCGCCTGGGTGACATTACTCCAAACATCCAAAAGCGCTCCGGCCGAATTGAAATAAGCCAAACAGACCGGCAATATTTTTTGCCCCAATTGGAAAGTGTCCATGGCTACCGCTTTTTCCGCAGTTCCGAACTGAACCGCAAAAAATATTCCCAACGTCAAAATAGATTTTAATATTTTTTTCACCCGCATTTTTTTAATTACTTTTTTATTTTCCCAAAATCAAAACCAAATCACCGCTTTTTTCTTCGTCCGAAACGGCCGCTTTGACCTCTAATTCTATCTTTTGATCCTTGAGAATATCCGCGATCCACAAAGCTTCTTGTTTTAATTTCTCTTCTTTATAATAAAGCGTCGAACCTGTTTGCTGTTCCCCCGAAAAGTTATCCGCTTCAACTTTTTTGTATTTTTTGTCCGTCAAAAAATCTTTTATCTTGCCGGCTTGTCCCGCCACTCCGCTGGCATTATAAATCTTGATTTCCAGTTCGGTTCCATCAATTTCCTCCGCTTGAGGCTCATTCTCATTGGAGATATTTTCCGCTTCTTTATTTTCTTCGGGAGCCTCCAATGACACCGTTTCCGAAGTTTCCGCTATTATCCCGGACTGACCGGAAAATTTAATATTTCCCCCGTTTTGCCAGATAAACCAAACTATCACTCCTGCCAAAACGACTATCACCGCTAGTAAAAAATAAATCAATCCGTTGGATTTTTCTTTGAAATCGCTTTTCTCGCCCTTAATGAAAACATCGTTTTCATCGCCGATGTCGCCTTCGCTAAAATTCGCTTCTTCCTCCAAGACAAATCGACTCTCTTCAGTTTCTTTTTTCTTTAACGGCCGGGCGATCGTTTTTTTAACTTCGGTTGGAATTGCTTTTTCTTTATTTTGATTTTTATCCTCCTCTTTGGAAATTTTTTTCTCTTCTTCGACATCGACAACATCATTTTTGTCGTCAAAAAATAAATCGCTATTAACCAAATCTGTCTGAGATTCGGAGTCATTCTCCAGCTTTTCTCGCCGGAAGCTCTCTTCCGGAGAAATAACTTGCTCACTCGCTTCAAAGCTTTTGGTCTCCTGCATTTCTTCTCTTGTCGAATTCTCTTTGTTTTTTTCGATTTTTTTCAAATCAATAACATTTTCATTGACTTCTTTTTCTTTTTCTTTAACCTCTTCCTTGGAAAATAGAAGATCTTCGGATCTTTCCAATTCCGGCAGGTTGGTTTTTTCTTCATTTTTGTATTCCGCTTGACCTTCAATTTTAGGAACCTTGATAATCTTGCCCTCTTCCAAAAAGTAAGGGGCTTTAAGTTTATTGGTCTTGGCTAAAATTTTCCAATCAATTTTAAATTTGGTGCTCAAAGTCTGGACTGTTTCTCCCGGTTGGACAAAATAATCAACCCAACCTTCTCCACCGTAAAGTTTGCGATGATAAGTTTTCCAGATTCCGAAAATTACACCGAAAAGAAGCAAGAAAAATCCGAAAAATGACAACTCTCGCCAAGGAATAAACCATCTATTGATCGAATCGGAATGAATGATTTGTTCCTCTCCGACGGAATTTTTGTACCGATATTCTTTTTGAAAATTATAATAACCCAAGCGCGGACCTTTCCAGGCTAAGCTGGAAACAAAATCATCTCCTCTCAAAACCTGGAAATCGCGACCGTCGATAGTTTCGGTTTTGCGAGTAAATCGATTAAAGATCAAAATTTTCTCGCTGAAATCGGTACTGACATTGCCGTTATTTTTTATCAAAGAATTTATCAGATACTCACCGAATTTTGATTTTTTTTCCTTATCCCAGGGAAGATAGAATTCGCTGAAATTTTTAGTAACACTGAGATTGGAAAAATCCAGTTTTTTGATTATTTCTCCGGGAACCGTCTCGTAAATCCGCACTCCCACTCGAGTGGTCAACATCACTTTGGATCCGTCCGCTTGAGAATTTTCTTCTACCACCTTCTTTTGGATAAAAATTCCTCCGGTGTGCTCCCCCACATCCGCATCTTGAGGAATAGCGATAACGAAAAGTAATTCCTTTTTCTCTCCGGGCGCCATCTCCACTTCGACCAAATCCTTTCCTTGGCACCAATCCCGAAGCTGAGCGACCTTGTCCTCTTCAAATTGATAATTGTTTTTTAAATCCTCCTCGGGAACTTGGCAAACCTCATCGATATTTTTTTTGTCTTCAAAAACCTTGGCGGAAAAATCGGGCTTGGGTTCGGGATAAAATCTCACCCAACTGCCGACCGCTTCCTTGGGTTCGGTCAATTGTTTAAGCGCAAAACCGCCACCCGAGCTCTTGATGCTGTCGGCGGCATAAACCAGGGCGGTCCAGGAGTCTTCGGAGAGATTCATTACTGTCAAAGAATCCTCTTTGCTTTTACCCGGCTCAAGATCATAGATAAACCAAGACTGGCTGTCGGCCACGGCCGGATCGTAATAAGTCGGCTTGCCCCCCAACTGACCGTATTCGATAGCTTCAACGGAGTCCGTTTTTAAACTCCAAAAAAACGCGAGTAAAAAAAATCCGAGTACTAATTTTGTTTTCATATTTATTTTTAAAAGCCTTTTAATTTTAATAAATTATAACACAAAAATAAAAAAATAAAAAATACCCTTGCGGGTATTTTTTTATTTTTGTTTTTGTTTTTATTTTAAATTTCTTTTGATCAAATTTAGATGATGGACAACACCAGACTTAGGGAATATGAACCAGCGGTTTGAGCGGCGGGAATTTTTTGGGTAAGACCGATATTGGTAATATCCCAGCGACAGAAAGTCGGGGCACCCGAAGCGCCGGAAGCGATAGTAATACTGTCGGTAGTTCCTTCATCGAAGGCGCTGTTGCTACCCAGAGACACATTGGTGGTAGCGCAACCGCTTACTCCGGCCAAAGTTCCGGCGGCGGGAGCAACCGCCAATTGTCCTCCGTAGCTGTCGGTGTCGGTACCACCATCGGTATAGCCTGAACCGTTCGGATCATTGAAGTCATAATAAGCGGAACCGGTTGTCCAAGTCGCATCGGTAGCGCTACCGGCGATACTGGCTGTCCAAGTGGCGGTTGAGGTGGGATTGTAAACTCTGATTCTTTGTTCGGAAACTCCCAGTGTTCCGGTCGTATCCTGAGTATCAAAAGAAAAAGCGGTCGAGCTAAAAGAGACAGACGGGCTGGCTACCGTGGTCCCGGTCGAGGTAACGATATCGATAGACTTAGCTCCTTCGGTTATAGATTGATTCAATTGGGATTGATTGCTGGCCGAAGCTTTGAGCGCGATTATTCCGACCAAGATCATGGCGGTTATTCCGGCTCTTTTGGCTATTAAGTTGATTAATTTTGTTTTCATTTTTTTTGTTTTAATTTTTTTAAATAAAAAGGGGTGAACATTCTTTTCTCCAAATCCTTATAAACTAAGGCTCTGAGGAAAGGAATTTTCACCCTTCAAACTCGACTTTTTTTACTTACAACTTAATTATACACCATCTGAACGAAAAAGTCAAATAATGCTCAAAATCAAATTGAGAGAATAGCTCCCGATAGCCTGAGCGGCGGGAATATCTTGAGTTAATCCCACTCCCGTAATATCCCAATAACAGTTGGTTCCGGCGCTTGAGCCGGCGGTTAAAATATTGATTGAATCTTGGGTTCCCTGGACAAAATAATTCGATGATCCGCCGGTGAGACCGGTGTTATTGCATCCGCTTTGAGGGGTAATCGTTATCCCGCTCGGGTTGGCATTTAGTCTTCCGGCGGCGGCGGTCCCGTTAAAATCATAAGTATTGCCTCCGCTAGTCCAGAGATTGGTATTGACTGTCCCGGCGATTGAAAGCGTCCAATTAGGTGTACCGGTAGTATTGGTAACTCTGATTTTTTGCGCCGATACTCCCATGGTCGCGGTGGATTGTTGCGCCGACCAATTATAGCTGACTCCGGAAAAACTAACCGTGGGACTGCCGACAGAAGATCCGCCTGAATCGACAATATCCACCGTCAAAGATCCGGTTGAATTATTATAAAAATAACTTACCCCCACTACCGCCGCCATAACATTGCTTCCCGTGCTGTTTAAATTAATCGTATAGGTCCCATTGGAAGAAATTTCTCCGGCGGTATTGCGATGGAAAAAAATAATCCATTGATATTCTCCACTTGAATTCCAATTATATAAAGAAGCGGAGGTTGGCTGAGTGGAAATGCTTACAGCTTTATCGGCTGTTTGCGAATTTATTGAATTGGCCCAAATATAAGAATCCCAGTTGCCGGAAACCAAGGTTCCGGCGATGGCGATATTTACCGAAGGAGTGTCCGATGTGCCGTAAGTGGTTTGTTGCTCTGTCCAAAAAACAGCGTTGCCGGAAACGACGGAGGAATTTTTAGCATAAGAATAAGTCAAGACTAATTGTGCCGTCCGAGAGGTCATGGTACCGGTAAAAGCATAAGAAATAGTATTATTTCCTTGAACCATCGAAGATAAATCATTAACATCATCGGACAATATCCAAAAATTATTCAACTTTTCAGTGGAAACCGTCTGAGAAAATGACGAGGACGGCGTGGGGGCGGAGGAACCCCTGATACTCGCCACCCCGTATGTTCCCGCACTGACGCTATGAGCCGTTCCTCGCAAAAATATATTTTTGAAACTATGATTGTCCTCCGGAATATTGACCGTGTCAGTTCCCGACAAGGGGGTTGACGAGGCTTTATTACCTTCGGAGCCGAGGACAATTTCCCTGGTTTGAGTGAGGGTGGTGGAATTGGCATAATTGAATTTGTAAGTTAACACTTGCTCGGCGGAAACCAGATTCATCTGATAACCGGTAGTGACGGCTATTTTCAACGTATGCGTATTGTTGATAGTCAGAGTGTTTTTGGGATGGAGAATGTAAATAGCCTGGACATCGCTACCTCCGACATTGTCCAAATAATAATTACTAACCGTATCGGAATCATAATTTACGGTAAAAGTACTGTCGGTCGTACCGGTAGCCGGAATCTGCCCCCTAATCTCCGCCCAGGCCGAAACAACGGTGGGAGAATCTTCGGCTATCGCCAAATTGGGCGAAGTAAAAGTAGTCCCGGTTGTTCCTACCGCCACATTGCCGGCGGATTGACCGATTATATATTTGACCGTATTGAGTTGAGTGGTGGCTTGATCATCATAATCATAAGTGATAAAAAGTTTGGCGCTGGCCATCTTGGTGGCCACATTCGCTACTCTGGCTCTGAAACTGAAAGAATATGAACCGGCGGAAGTAAATCTGGCCGCCACCGCCGAAGTGAAATCAGGCTTTACTCGAATAGCATAATTTTCTCCGGAAGACAAATAGGATACCGAGGTAAAGACGCTTTCGGACATCCCCGAAGGAGTCAGGCCGATTGTTACCACCCCCGGGGCGCTGGTCGAAGCGGTTTGAAAAGTAAAATCAACCCAAGCCGATTTGACGGCATTGGCGGAAGTTACGGAGTCGGGCAATTCAATAGTAACGGCGGATGGAGACCAATAAGTATTGGCCGACACACCGCTACCGGAAGTTTGATTTTGTCCCAAAAAATATTCCACCGTCTTGGTTCGAGTTTCCGCCCGGGCTTCTTTACAACCGAAAAAAGCTAATCCCAAAAAAGCTATCAATAAAAAGAGGATTTGAATTTTTTTATTTTCTTTTTTGTTTGGCATATTTTCTTAAACCCTAAAAAAGCTGTCCTCACTAACGTTTCAAAGATATTTTTGCTAAGTTAAATATAACATAAAAATAGTTAGTTGATAAAGTTAAAAAGTTATAAAGTTCATCAAGCTTGTAAGGTATGTCCCGTTAGAGATTTATCCCTGAGAGGGGTTTGCAAAGTTTATAAAGGAACAAATAGTCATCAAGTTATTAGTCAACTGTCATCCATTATTAAAACAGGATGCCCTGATGACTGATTACAGATGACTGATGACAATCTCGACTAGGGAGTTATCTTCAATAGCCACCTTGTTTTATGCTAGATGATAAATGTTATATGCCCGATATCTTGCCAAATCCCCTATTTTAGACCATAATAAAAGATGCTATTTAACCAAATTAGATTTACAAAAAAACTATGATTGATAATAAAATTTTTGAAAAAATGACCGCTCATGCCAAAAGTAGCCTCCAAGAATCTTTGAGTATCGCCCATTATTTTGATTCTTCCACCGCCAAGGCCGAGCACTTGCTTTTTGCCATCCTTTTGGAAAAGGGCAGCTTGGGCAGCAATATTCTCAAAGATTTGGGCATCAAAAAAGAAATTTTTGAAAAGATTGTCTTTCCTGCTCCGAAAACCAAAAAAACCAAAAATCAACCGGAAATCTCTTCGGAGTTAAAAAAAATCATTACCCGAGCTTACCTCTTGGCCAGCCGTTTCGGTTATCCTTATATCGGAACGGAGCATTTGGTTTTTGCCATTATAGAAATACCCAATGAAAACATCAAGAAAATTTTACAGACTTCTTCTCCGACCAAAAAAGGTTTGCGACTAAAAAACAACAAACTTTCCGAAAAAGTTTTGGCTATGCCCATCAATCAAAACAACCCTTTGGACAACAGTTTTCTCTCCGGAATTTTTAAGGCTCTGGAATTACCGAATTTCGATATTCCGGCTTTCGGGGGAAAAAAAGAAAAAAACGGAACCACTCCCAATTTGGATTTTTTTTGTATCAATTTAAATGAAAAAGTAAAAAAAGCAGAAACGCTTTTGATCGGTCGGGAAAAAGAATTGGAAAGAATGTTTAACTCTCTGGGAAGAAAAAACAAAAACAACCCCCTTTTAATTGGCGATCCGGGAATCGGCAAAACGGCTCTGGTGGAAGGATTGGCCCAAAGAATCAATGAAGAAAAAGTTCCCGAAAATTTATCAAACAAAAAAATTCTAGCCTTGGATATGGCTCTGGTGGTGGCTGGCACCAATTTTCGGGGAGAATTCGAGCAACGCTTAAAAGACATCTTGGAAGAAGCTTCTCGGGATAAAAATATTATTATTTTTATCGATGAAATTCACGGTATCGTGGGAGCCGGTAACGCTTCCGGCGGTTTGGATGCGGCCAACATCCTAAAACCGCTTTTGAGCCAAGGCCATATCCGCTGTATCGGAGCCACCACGCTTGAAGAATTTAAAAAATATATCGAAAAAGATCCCGCTTTGGAAAGACGTTTTCAACCGATTATCCTCAAAGAACCGAACGCTAAAGATACGCTGAAAATTATCAAAGGTATCAAAAAGAATTATGAAAAATTTCACAATATCATCATAACCGAAGAAGCTCTCGAATCAGCCGTCAATTTGAGCAATCGCTATATTCAAGATCGCTTTCAGCCGGATAAATCCATCGATCTGATTGATGAAACCGCCGCCCGTTTAAAAAATAAAATGTCCGTTTCTCCGCTCTTGGAAAAAATCAAAAAAAATGAAAATTCTTTGGCGGAACTGATAGAAAAAAAACACCTGCTCGTCTCGGATGAAAAATATGACGAGGCTATCGACCTAAGAAAAGAAGAAGAAGCTTTGATTAAAAAAATTTCCCAACTTAAGGAAGAAAAACAAAACTTTGAAGATTCTCATCGATTAAAAGTCGAAAAAGAGGATATCGCCGAAACTGTTGCGCTTTTTGCTCAAATCCCGCTGGAAAAAATCCTCTCTCGATCTTCCGAAAACACTCGCCAAATAGAAAAAAAACTTAACCGAATCATTATCGGACAAACCGAGGCGATAAAAAAAATTTCTTCCGCCATTGTTCGCTCCCAAAGCGGAATCGGCGAAGAAGAAAAACCGCTGGGCTCTTTTTTGTTTCTCGGTCCGAGCGGCGTAGGCAAAACCCTAAGCGCTAAAACTTTGGCACAAGAATTTTTCGGCGACCCGCACGCCTTGATAAAAATCGATATGAGCGAATTTGCCGAAAAACACAATGTTTCCAGACTAATCGGCGCTCCGGCCGGCTATGTCGGCTATGGCGAAGGCGGGCGTTTGACGGAAAAAATAAGACGTCAACCCTACAGCCTGATTTTATTCGACGAAGTGGAAAAGGCTCACCCGGATGTTTTTAATATTCTTTTACAAATTCTCGAAGACGGAAATTTGACCGACGCCGAAGGCAGAAGAGTGGATTTTAAAAATACTATCATAATTTTAACTTCCAATATCGGTACCCGAGAGTTTACCAATGCTTCCTCGATCGGCTTCAGTCCCGCCGAAGATAAAAATAAATTGGGGAAAAAATTCCGAGCCATTCGCCAAAAAGTTTTAACGGAATTAAAAGAAAAAATGAAACCGGAAATTCTCAATCGCTTGGATGAAATTATCGTTTTTGAAGCGCTTGATGAAAAGGATATCGCCAAGATAATCGTCTTGGAAATGAAAAATTTAACCAATCGTTTAAAGGAAAAAAAAATCAAATTAACTTATAGCCAAAAAGTCATCCGCTTCCTCTTGAAAAAAAGTGTCTCTGCCGAAAAAGGCGCTCGCTATATTAAAAAGAACATCCGAGATTTTGTAGAAAATGAAATTGCTCAAAAAATCGCTTACGATAAAATAAAGAATGGCACTCTCAAGCTGGATGTCAAAGACAATAAAGTAATCAGCCGGTAAAATATTTATTCAATTTTTAATTTTGAATTTTATAATTTTGTAAATAAATCTTAAATATATTTTCCAACTCTTTTCTAACATTCAAACATTGATTCAATGGAAATTCATTTGACATTTGTAATTTTTAATTTGGAATTAATTTTTAATAGATTTCTCCACAAGGTCGAAATGACATACACTTAAAGAATTTTTTAACTTTAAATTAATTTCCCCGATTGAATATTGATTATTGAGTATTGGATATTAAAAAATACACTCTTATTTATTCATTCTTAATTATTCCGGATATGTCTATCAAAAAATTCATTCTCGACACGCTCTTCCCTATCCGCTGTATCGCTTGTGACAACTATGATTTTTGGATTTGCCCGGAATGTTTCGAGAAAATAAAAATTCTCTCCGATCAGATTTGCCCGGAATGCAAAAAGGTTTTTACCAAAAACGGAGAATTTTGTTTCGCTTGCAGAGGAAAAAATCCGTTGGACGGAATCTTGGTGGCTTCAATTTATCGGGAAAACAAAAAAAGAACCGTTTTAGCCAAGCTGATTCATCATTTCAAATACCGCTTTATCCCTGAAATCGGAATCGATCTGGCTAAAGTTTTGGAAAAAGCGATTTTGAAATCAACCCTCCCGCTACCGGATGCCATTATTTCGGTCCCTTTGCACTCCCGTCGATTGCGCTGGCGAGGCTTCAATCAAGCCTTGGAGATGGCTCGCTATCTGGGGAAAAATCTGACTCCCGGATTTCCGATTCCCGTGGTGGAAAACTTGCTTTTGCGCCAAAGAGACACCCGACCGCAGATGGAAATAAAAAACCGTAACGCTCGGCAAAACAATGTAGCTCAAGCCTTCACTCTTGACCAAGAACTTTTCAAAAAATACCGGCTCCGACAAAAAACCGTTTTTCTGATCGACGATGTCGCCACCACCGGCAGCACTCTCAATGAATGCGCCAAGGTTCTCAAAGAAAAAAAAGTTAAAAAAGTTTATGCCGTGGTTTTGGCGAGACAATAAAAACAGTTCATCAAGTTTTAAGATTATAAAGTTCATAAAGTACTCGGGAGGCTTAAACTCTAAGATTTAAAAAATTTATTTACTTAAGTCATCAGTCATCCGCAATCAGTCATTAGGGCAGCCTGTTTCAATATGGATGACAGTTGACCGGTGACTTGATGACTATTTTTTACTTTATGAATCCAGTTGAATCCTGTGTCCCAAGAATTTTGTAAATAAAATTACTTAACGGTGTAAACTTTAAAAACTTTAAAAATAAAAAAACTTAACTTTTTAGGTTAAGTTGTTAGATTAACTAGCGTTGTTTATATTTTTATCAAAAACCTTCCCATTTTGTCATCCCGTAAATTAAAATTTCTTAGCGATCCGCCAGCTGGCGGAGAGTGTTAGAAATTTAATTATACGGGATCTCCGCCTTATAAATAAGGAGATTTAAAATTAGCTTGAGATTCCACATAGGTGATTTTCCAAAAGCTCGTAAACTCGCTTGGAAAATCTACCTTCTGGAATGACAAAAAACCATAAACAACGCTCTAATATCTAACAGTTAAGTTTTTTAAAATCGTTAACTCGCTTCTTACTCATTGACCACCCTATCCCCGTTTAAATCTAGTTCGATTTTTTTTGTTTCACCGCTAACCGATTTAACATTCACTACGGTCGGCACCACTCCGCTTCCGGATTGTTTTTGAATTTTTAATTGATAATCTTTTTCTTTCAATTCTTTGGGTAAAGTATATTTAATTGTGACGGTCTTGGTTGAGTTTAGCGGCACCTCCACAAAACCTCCCATCACTTTTTTATTTAAATCCTCGCTATAAACAACCTCCCCCACTTCGGAAGTTTCATTTATTTTTGCGCCCTTGGGAAGATAAACCCTGAGATAAGAAAGGTAATCGCGCGTCATCCAATCTTTAACTTGACCGGTATGCTGATAAGTTATTTTTAAAGTCGCCTCCGGGATTTCCCGATTCATATCCACCGCGTATTCCATTGAACGCTTGATAAAATAATCGCTTTTATAAGCCCCGAGATTGGCATCCGCCACCAGCAAATAATCTCCGTTCCAAGCCTCATCCACTTCTCCGCCCCAATTAGATTTTTGAATCAAGGTGTTCAATTTTTCATCCCCGAAATACAATTGAATATTTTTATTTTCCAATTCGCCGACCAAATTTTTGGCTAGATTTAATTTTTCCAGCTTAGGTAATTCGGCGGTTTTTTTGAGCAACTCCCGCAAAAAATCTCCCATCACATCTTTTCGATTGCCAACCTCAATTCCTTGTTTGGCGTAATCTATTTCTACTTGTTTTTCCAAAGTAAGCAAAACGTTCTCCGCTTCAAAAACATTAGGATAACCCTCCAGTCGAATCGGACCGGTCACTTCCAAAAATTTCTTCAAAACATCCGCATTAACAGCGATTATCCCGTCGAATTTTTCTTGCCCTTGGCCTTGATAATAAAATTTGAGAGCTTTTTGGGCGTTGGTCGGAAAGTCGGGGGAATAATTAGAATCCCTCAATTTCCAAGATTCGATCCTGAATATTTTTTTCATCGGCTCGGGCATTTCGGTGTTTTCGGGAATTCGACCGTCAAAATTAGCCGTATCATGAACCTCATAAGATTTAATTCGGCCATTTTCGGTTTTTATGATGGCAAAAGAACCGATAAATCCGCCTCCCGGACGCAACTCCATATTGTTTTGCAAGAGGACCAAAAAAGTTTTATTGCCGGTCGCCACTCCCTGCGCCAACTCCGCCAAGGCGCCGGTTTTTTTTATTGTGCCGATATTTTCATCGGAAACTTGATTATAATAAAGAAAATAAAAAACCGACAAAATCAAAATTCCGCTCAAAAAAATTCCGCTCAAGATTTGCATTTTTTTTGACATCTTTTTGAAAATTATCGGTTACCCAAAAGTTGATTTAGCTTTTTCTTGAAATCCTCCTCGGTCGGCTCGACAAATTCTTTGGCCGGTTTTTCCGCCTCCGAAATATCCCAGGAAACAACCCCTTCGCCCTTCAAAACATTTTCCCGCAAAGGTTGTTGCTCGATTTCATCTTGATGATCGCTATGGACGATATTGCCAAAAGCTCTGCTTTCCAAATCCCGCAAAGAATCTTCGGTAAAAAAATTATTTTTTTCCGAAATTTCCTCCTCTGAATAATTTTCCGACGCAACCGGCAGATTAATCGGAGAAGCCGCTTTTTTGAAAATCGGCTCAGGTGCCGGAGTCTCTCTGACTTCATTTCGCTTCTCGGTCTCGGGATAAAAATCAACCTTGCGTCTCAAATTTGGCTGACTGGCATTGATTGTTTCAAAATCCGAAGAAAGCTTTCTTATTCTTTCACTGTTAAACCTGAAAGCATTTTCCAAATCTTTGCTGCCGGCCGAATACTCTCTCCTCAAGTTTTCCTTTCTTGTCATTGAGGCCAAAAAAGCTTTTTCGATCAAATCCAAAATCAATTGAACGATAAAAGAGAGAATTAGCCCGATAATTAAGCTCTTAACCAAAAGCCAAAAATATCCGGCTTCTTTTTTGGAAACTTCTTTACTGACCACTTCCAAGCCCAAATCATTCTGTCCGTCATAATATTTTCCGGTATTATCGATAAAAGCTCGGATTAAGCTGTCGCTCTTTTCCAAGGCTCTTGTTTGGGTGGCTTCTTCGATTCGAAATCCGATAAAGCTGTCTTTGGAATTTATTTCTATCTCCGCTTTGCCCTCCAAAATATCCGATTTTTCGGCCAAAACCAAGATGTTTTGCCTTATTTTTTCAAAATTTAGGGCTGTTTTTTCGCTTTTGGCGGTAACTAAAACATCTATTTCGGCCACATATTTAACCGAATTATCCAACAAAAAAACATAGGCTCCGATGGTAAAAGCCAAGGCGACAAACAAAAAATAAGCGTTTAGGCTGTTTTTTAGCCTTTTTTTGAGCTCAAATGGCATAAAAATAAAGTAACCCACTTTTAATTTATTAACTCTTAATGATAGCAAAAAAAATGACTCTTGTCAATGCCTTTTTTTTGCGATATAATTTAGACGAAAGAAAAAACACAAATAAAAAAACCGGCGATTTTTTGATAAAAAATTTAAACAATCCCGGACAAAAATAAAATGACAACTGACGACAACAAAGCTTTACAAATAGAATCTCTGCGCCGCACCATAAGCAGCGCCGAAAAAACCATCCAAAGCGCCAAAGCGATGCTCTTGCAACTGGAAGGCAAAAAAAAGGCCGGGCGCTACAAAAAAATCTCTTCCGAAGATGAAGGAGAGGTTGTTTTTGGAACTTTTGACGGACAAATTATGATCGGAGACGACGGAAAACAATACCCGGTTCCCGCCAATTACGCCTCCAAATCAAAATTGGTCGAGGGCGACATGCTAAAACTAACCATTAACGACGGTAATTTTTTATACAAGCAAGTCGGACCGGTAGAAAGAAAAAATCTGATCGGAATCGCCGGTCAAGACGAAGGGGGAAATTATTTCGTTATTTCCGAAGGTGTTCCTTATAAAATTTTATTGGCTTCGATCACCTATTTTAAGATAGAACCGGGTGACGAAGTGGTCATCACTGTTCCGGCCGGAAAAGACAGTGTCTGGGCAGCGATAGAGAATGTTTTACAAAAAAACGACGATATCGAGGATTACCGAGAGCAAATGGTTGCCAAAAAAACGACCAAAAAAGAAAACTCCGAAGAAAAAGAAATTACTCCGGAAAATGATCCGATTGAAGAAATAATTCAGGAGAACGGGAGCCAGTCAACCGAAGAAGAAAAACCCTCTGCCTCTTCAGAGGAAAAAGACGAGGAAAAGGATTTGATTATCGACGAATGGATGCAGGATATCGAAGAAATCAAAAAAGAAATTCAAGAAGAAAAAAATAAAATAGAAGCTTAATTATTAAACAAATCAAATGAAAATAACCGAAACAATCAAACAATTTGCCAAATTTTTCCTAATCGGGATTATGAATACCCTGGTTGATCTTTTTGTTTTAAATGTGGAAACTATCATTACCGGAGTAAAGGACGGTTGGGGATATTCTATCCAAAAATCTTTTTCTTTTATCGTAGCGGTAACTTTTAGCTATTTCTTCAATAAGCATTGGACTTTCCAAGATGACTCTAAGGAAAAAGAAGGTAAGAAGTTTTCTCAATTTATGTTTGTCAGCATTATCGGAATGATTATCAATGTAGCTGTCTCCACCCTGGCTATCAAATATCTGAAAGCGCCGGTTAACGAACTTTTAAATCTTTCTTTGCTTACCGATCAAGTTTGGGTAAACTTAGGAGCTATCTGCGGAACAGCGGTCGGATTGTTTTGGAACTTCGTCGGCTACAAACTTTGGGTGTTTAAAAAATAAAAATTGCAAAAATAAAAATAGCGCGTAACGGATAAAACCGTTACGCGCTTTTGTTTCCTGATCAGAAGGCCTCCTATCTTCCAACAATTTCAAGAGGCTTGATTTTTAATCGGGAAATTCCCTCCGCCTCCTTTTCAGCGTCAGCTAAAGAGACAATCATTTGAATCTCAGTGGGAATTCGAGAGAAATTTTTTATTTTTTTGAGGAGCTCCTTGTTTTCGGGCAGAAAAGGATCTTCTTCGGGAGTATAAGCGATATACTCCTCCAAGAATTTTATCGCCAAGTCAACCTCCTTTTGAGTGGCGAAAACAACCACCCCTTTACCGCAATATTTACTGGGCCTGATGTCCACCCCTACAAGTTCGTCATTCTCGCAAGGATAAAAATCCCCCGCCCGGACAACCGAAGGCAAAAAGAAAGCCAAAAAAAGAACTGTAAGAATTTTTCCCCACATGACCCACTCCTTTCTTTTGAATTTTGATAAGAACAGCCCCCTGGCAACCAAATAAAATTTATTACCTATTCAACATTTTGGTAAAATAATACAAAAAATAAAATCTGTCAAGTTTTTTATTATTTCCTCCAAGTGTGCTAAAATTAGATTTGGAATCAAAAAGATTCGGATTTAAACGAACAATATAATTGGAGATTTCCAACACAAAAAATAAGTTTTTCGGTTTGATTTATTTTTAACTTTAAGATAAAAAAATTATGATTTCCTCCACTCTTTACCGCAAATACCGCCCGGCGAAATTTTCCGACATTATCGGACAAAAACACATTATCCGAACCCTTTCCAACGCCATCGCCAATGATCGCATCGGTCAGGCTTATCTTTTTACCGGACCGCGGGGAACCGGCAAAACCACCACCGCTCGTCTCTTGGCCAAGACCGTCAATTGCTTATCTCCGGTCCGAAAAAATAAAGATTCTTTTTTGGAGCCTTGCTTAAAATGCGCCAACTGCCTGCAAACAAAAAATGATAATTCTCCCGACATAATCGAAATTGATGCCGCTTCCAATACCGGCGTAGATAATATCCGCGACTTGAGAGAAAACGCCAAACTCTCCCCGCTCCACAGTCGCTACAAAATCTATATTATTGACGAAGTGCATATGCTTTCTCAGGGGGCCTTTAATGCACTCTTGAAAATCTTGGAGGAACCGCCCAAACACATAATTTTTATCTTGGCCACCACCGAGATTCATAAAGTTCCGGAAACGATAATCTCCCGCTGCCAAAGATTTGATTTTTCCAAATTCGATGTTTCCGAAATAATTGAGAAACTGACTTCGGTCGCCAAAAAAGAAAAAATAGACATCGCCAAAGAAGCCCTGGAATTGATTGCCATCAATGCCGAGGGCGGGATGCGGGATGCCGAATCGATTTTGGAACAAATTATCACTCTGGAAAAAGATTCTATCACCGCCGAAAAAGTGGCTGAAATATTGGGAGTAACGGACAATCAAACTGTGGAAAAATTAACCGAATTGGTTTTTAAAAAACAAACCGGACCAGCGATTTTGTTGATTAACCAAATCTACAAAGACGGCAATAATCCGGAATTTTTGGCCAAAAGTTGGCTGGATTACCTGCGTAAGATAATGCTCTTGAGTATCGACGAAAAAATGGACAAAAAAATGTTCGCTCGAATGACCAAGGAGCAAAAAGAAAAAATTCTTGATTTTACCCGGGAAAACTCGCTTGATTTCGTCTTGCAATGCATCCGCCAAGTCTCGGAAATTATTCCCAAAATCAAAGAATCTTTTATTTCGCAACTACCGCTGGAGGCTCTGATCGTAGAGCTAACCGCCTCATCCGAAAAAATGAATCCGGTCGAAAAAATTTCCGCCTCCCCGACTCCGCCCGCTCCGAAAAACTCGGAAACTCCCGCTCAAGAAGAAAAGAAAGAATCCCCAATTGAAAATTCTCCGCCCCTCGATTCGGCGGTCAAAAAAGAAGAAATTCCCGCTCCCTCCGTAAAATCGGAAATCCCCCATGCCGAAAGTTCAGAGTCGAAAATCGACATCAATATTTTGGAAAAAAACTGGAAAAACATAATCGACGAGCTTTGCAAAGAAAACTGCTCTTTGGCAATGATGCTTTCCAATTCCAAGCCTGTCTTGGCGGAGGATTCTGCTTCGATAAAAATAGTAATTCGCCATGCTTTTCAAAAAGACTTGATCAATAAGACCGAGAATCGTTTGACAATTGCCGAAATTTCTAATAAAATCACAGAGTTGAGGTTTAAAGTCGAAGCGGTTACCGAAGAAGAATCCGGAATAAAATTGAAAAAGATTTTACCCGATACCAATCAGGATTTGATCGATAATATTTGCAAAAACGATAACGGCTCGCAAGATTCTTTACTCTCCGATGCAATGAACCTGATGGGAGGAAAGATTGTGACAAATGAATAATAAAATAATTTTTCAAATTATTTTATTATAAAAAACAAATTACAAGAAGCAATTTCCAAACAATATCCAATTACCAATTTTTAAAATAAAAAGGTTTATTAATTTGATTATTTTAATTTGATATTTATTTGGAAATTGATTATTGGTTATTGGAAATTTTAAAGATATTGGGGATTAGCCAAGCGGTAAGGCACCAGGTTTTGATCCTGGCATGCGGGGGTTCGAATCCCTCATCCCCAACTTATAAAATCAATAAACACGCCCATGTACAGGGGGTGTTTTTGATTTTATTTAGCTGGGGCAGGGGTTTGAACGGGCAGAAAGCGAGATACGAACGAAGGTGAGTAATTGAGTGTCGATAAATGCGACCATAGGAGCATTTAGCGCTGCCCTGGGCAAGGAGTTTTTAGCAAAAAACGACGCGGAAATCCCTCATTCCCAATATACAAATTTTATCTTCAGAGAGATGAGATTTTTTATTTTTAAGTATTTAATTTATTTGTTATAATAAAAACATCTAAAAAACTTTATTAAAACAAAAAAATGATAAACAAAAAAATATCCACTATTGCAGGAACTATTATTCTTTTGACTATAGCTATGGCAGTAAGTATTTTTTTTCTATTGGGATTCGTTAAAACAGAAGATACGAAAAATGAAACTATTATAACTGAACCGTCGATTAATATAGACACTAAAAATAAATTACCAGAAAATACCGCTAAAATTAATCAAGATAGCGATAAGGATAAATCATTTAATATGTCCGATCCTTTTCAGCCAACGCCTAGTGAAAAGGGTGAATACTACGGGACGCTGACACTCACCGGATATCTAAATATAGAACATAGGATTTGTGAAAAAAACGAGCCGTGTAAAAAAACGGTTGATTACGCATCTCTTGTCGTTGTGTCTTCAAACAATGATTTAATTTATGAATATATGCAACTGCATAAAGGTAACTCTTTCGTAAATGAAAATAGTATAGGAATTGGATGTTATGAAAAAAATAAAAATCAAATTTACTCCATAAATAATAGCAATTATGGTAGTTTTGATAATATAATTAAAGGAAAGGACCTCCAAAAAATCCTACAAAGCAGCGTGAGTCAACCCGTAACTATGCAACTTTCCAAATCATACCTTACGGTAGGCAGTGGCGCTCCAGAATGCTATTCACATTTTAGAGAATTTAAGATTCTAGACAAGTAAGTCTCAGCTTCTTCTCATAGCCCCAACTTATAAAAATAACAAAAAGTGCCCAAATGGCACTTTTTATCTTTATTAAAGGGGTTTTGGCTAAATTATAAGTTTCCCAAAAAAATAAAGATTGCAAATAACAAAAATAAGCCGAAGAAGATTAGGATTGGAAAATATTTTGTATCAATTTTTTTATTAAAAAAACTTTTATTGAAAGATTCTCCATGACTAATTCCGGTCAGATTCGGATCGGGATGTTCTGTTGTTATTTTTATATTTTTATTTATCCGCAAAAAGCTCTCCATTATCTTTAAAAATTCAGCCTCCTCGATAAGCCATCTCCTCTTTATGAAACGATCCTCTACCATAAGTTCAACCAATACTTTATTTCTTATCCCCGGCAAAAAAGCTCCTCTCGATAAAGTAACTATTTCGTAATGGATTTTATCTATTTCTTTGATAGCCAGGCTTAGCGTTGACACAAGCGTCCTCTCCTCGATTCTTTCCACTGAATTATCCACCGCAATCTTGTATCTAAATATTGTGATTATTGCCAAAATATTAAAAATAAAAAAGACCGCTACCGGAAAAAAGATGAAACTGGAATAAATATTTTTTTCAGAAAGAAACCATGCAATCAAAATAGCAATCGACATAGATGTACTCGAAAGTAATGCCAACCAATCAACCTTTATCTTATATTCTTCTTTCATAAATTGAATCTAATTTAATAATTCTTATCGTTCTCCATGATCGTATTTTTGGATAAAGCTGATATTAATTTAAAAGCAAGCCCCCTCTTTTTCTGTGCCACAGTCTCAAATAAAAATATCAACCACTAATATACAATCTTACTTTTACTCAAATGATGAAAAATTTAAAATATGTATTTTGTATTGTCCGTTTTCCTTCATAATTGTAAGTATAAATGGCACAGCCTTTCCGTTTCCGAACAAAATTTGACCGGTAAAATTTCCATAAATTCTAAAACCGCTAATTCGAGCCTCGGAACTTGTTATCCGGTATTCTTTGATTCCCCCGATGCTTTCAAAATTCTTTGATAAATTCAATGAAAATTCCCGGGATTCCGCTCCTTGTAATTCATTGACCAATAAATTACTCGCTGATTCCAAGTCATTATTTTGGATATCGGAAATAAATTGTTCAAAAACTTTTTGCATATTGGGTAATTCCGATATTACTCTATTGATTTGAAAAAAAGAATAAGCGGAATAAACAACAACCAAAATTATCATTGCAAAAATTATTTTTCGACGCTTGATCTGAGGATCATTATTCTCAACAGGAAGACCTTCGGTCAAATTTTGATTTGATATCGGATTCTCAGAAGGAAGATATTTCTTACTCGCCAAATAAAAAACTGTGACGGATAAAATCAATTCCAAAAATTGAAAAATCAGCCTCCCAAAGTTAAACTGTAAAATATGCTCACTCGCAATTAGTAATGAATTTAAAATTATAACCAAGATGGTGGCGGAATTTATTATACGAAATTTATTCTCTATAAATCGATCTTTTCCCAAGTAAAAACCGGCAGCCAAAAATTGTATAACCAGCCAAATTATAATCGGCTTTAAAAAAAGACTAAGCATTGATTCAGCGAAATAATTTACCTCAATACCAAAAGTCATCAAAATATCGCTAGCTGCAAAAACGAAAATACCCCAAATAATCAAAGGAATAATCAAACCAAACATCAACCAATAAGTAAAAGCTACATCCCAATATCGCCTATTTAATTTTTCATTTATCGTCTAACTTGGAGTAATTTGATCTTCCATAATGTTAATGTATTTTTAAATTAAATTTATTTTATAAGCCCTCTTTCAATTACTATAAATATATCACCCCAAATAACTAAGGTCAATTTAAACAAAAAATAAAATATGTTATAATTCAAATAATAGAAAAGGGTCTTAAATGTTACAAACCCTATTTGCTAAAACATAAAAAATAATCAATAAAAAAAATGCAACAAATCAAGCTGTCTATAAAGAATATTTGGGTGACCGTTATCGCCAGTCTTTTTCTCTATGCTTTCCTCGGCTATAACTCTCTCCTCCAAGGAGGTCAACCGCTTACTTTTAATTACAATGATTTGGCTAATCCCTTTTTTATCGGGGCGGTTGTTTTATCTTTAATCTTGGCGGGCTTGGCACACTACTTTTTACCCAGATTTATCCAACCGGACAATATCAATAGAAATAACCTGGTAAAACTCTTGCAAATCCTATCATCTTGGCTTATCGGGGATCTGGGAATTTTTTTGTTTTTCTTGACCGACAGTTTTACTCAACTTGTTTTTTTGTGCATACTCTCCCTTATTTCTTTGGTCAAACTTTTTCCGCAGATAGCCCAGATTGACCAAAAATAACTGTGCTCAAAATTGACCGATTATAAAAAGCCTTTTCGGATTTTTCCGAATCGGTTTTTTTGGTTACCGTAAAAAGATATGGAGAGCCTACCCGACAAAGGCCTCGACTTTTTGTCGAAGGATTTGCTCTAATTTCTTTCTATCTTCTCCGTGTTTTTCTACCTCTTGTCTACACTCTTTTCTTTTTTTAGGATCTCTTTTTCCCTCCTCAATCACTCTTTTCTCCCATTTGGAGCCTAAAGTGGTGCCATTCAGAATTTCTTTGACAAAACAATCCGTTACCTCTTTCTTCTCTTCCCTATTAAAAATACGCGCGGGAGAATCTTCATTGAAATAAAATTTAATGGTAAATCCCCCTTCTCCCTTGGTTAATTCAAGGAGGCAAGGAAGAACATCTAGGCCGGTTCTGAATTCGGAATAAACCCTGAGAGATTTATCCTCAACAGCATAGTAGCTACAATCAGAGCCCCTGACACGCCAAAAGAAAATTCCATTCCCCTTAATCATCTCTCCCGAATTAAACATAATGATCCTCCTTTTCCAAGTTTTGATTACTGTCTGGCCCGACTGTCAGTATTTTTTTCGGGCTTCGAGATAATTTTCAAATCCGGACCGGAGCCTATTTTGAGGCTGATTATTTGCGGAGGCTGGATTTTGATCACTTCCTTATCGCGCTTAAAGTTGGGCCAAATCCAAATAATCGCTCCCAGGATAAAAAGAACTGCCACTGCCAAAAGAGTCCTCTTTCTCATAGCCAATCCTCCTCTGTCTTTGTAAGAACCTTTTTTTCACAGATTATTCCTTGAATTTCGATTGTAATGTATTTTTAAAATATTTTCAATACTTGCTTCCGAATAAAACCGTCTTTTTTAATTTGACAAAATAAATTTTTCCAAGCATATTGGAAAGATTCCGTATCGGATAGTTCCTTCTACCCAAAAACTGCGAGGCGCTCATGAAAATCGAATTCAAAGAATACTCCGTCAATTATTGTGATTTTTATCTTTCCCTTGAAAAATCCGGCCCTTCTCCGATTCTTATCACCGTTGCTCATGACGGATTGCTCAAAAGTTCTCTCTTGGGATTAATTCCTGTGCGTCAAAACGGTCATCACTTGAGAGATCAAAATGTCTGGCCGCTGGCCAAAGATATCCTGATAAACAGTCCTGCCAGCGGGCTGCGCGGGATGATGCCGAGAGTTTTGATCGATTACAATCGTTCTCCCGAAAAAGCTTTTTAAGAAAGCGCCCTAGAGCTACCCTATCGCAAATACCACCAAAAAATAGAGGAACTCTTGAAAACCGCTATCAGTAAGCACCACCGAGAAAATTGCCTGCTTATTGATCTTCACGGCTTTGGCCAACAACCGCCCTACGCTCCCCCGGATGGATATGACCTGATACTGGGCACCTCTAATCGGGCTACTATCAAATTTGGTAACCCTGATCGGGAATTGGCCGGATTTTTGGAAAGATCGGGTTATCGAGTTTTTCTCCCCCGAGAAAAACCGATCTCCCAAGAGCCCGACAAGTTTAACGGCGGTTTCACCACCTATCATTATTCCGATGAATTCGGCATAAACGCCATCCAAATAGAAATAGCCCGGCGGTTTCGGACCAAGGATAACAGGGAGGAGGGTCAAAAATTGGCGCTAAATCTGGCTAAATTTTTCTCGGAAAGATTTTAATCCACTTGGCGCCGATATTGACAAAAAAACTTTTTAGATGAATAATATAGAGTTGTGTGTAAAAAGCACGCAGGAAGCGGTTTTTTTAAAAAATTTCAAAAGGGAGAAGGCAGTGAAGAGAAAAAAATTCGGCTGGTTTATGTTGGGCATCGTGATTTTTTTTATGTTTCTAACAATGCTAATCGCACCGTCATCTCATGGCGCGGAGTGGCGACAAAAAAAACTTTCCCCGTCAATCGGAGAAGGAACCCACTTCGGGATTTGCCTCGGTGACCAAGGTCATTGTGGGATAATATTTTATGAAAATGAGAGCGTCCGCATCTCCTCCAGTTTCAGCGGGAAGCGGAATGATTGTTTTCAAAACATTTTTATTTCCCCCGGCGGAATAGTTGAGAAACAACTTTTCTGCGAGGATAAAAAGTATTCGAGGAAGGGCAAGAGAATTTGCTTCGACATTTACGAGGAGGAATGTCGCAAGCATATTGATAAGCTTCCATCGGAATATCGGGAGAAACTTGCAACCCTGGATGAATGACATTCGCCCCGGTTTTGAACCAAAAACCGGGGCGATTTTTTATTTATTAAAAAAAATATCTCAAAAAAATATGCATTTTAAAAAAAATGATTTGTTTTTTATTTTTGCAAATAAACGGCTCTGCTCGGAAAAGCGAACTCGATATTTTCCCGCCTGAATCTTTCAAATACTTCAAAATTAATATTTTGTTGAATATCTTTATATTCCTTGAAATCGGAACTTTTTATATAATAAACAATTTCGAAATTCAAGCTGGACTCTCCAAATTTGTCAAAATGCGCTCTGTCAAAAACAGTGTCTTTTTGTTTTTTTATGATCTCTTTGATAATATGGGGTATTTTTTTTATTTTTTCCAATTCAGTGTCATATATCACACCAAAAGAAAACACCACCCTTCTTTCTTCCATTTTGCCATAATTATTAACCCGGTCTTCGGTTAAAATTTTATTGGGAATAACCAATTCTTGGCCTTCCAAAGTTTTTATACGAGTAGTTTTTATTCCGATCTTTTCAACCACTCCGGAATCTTGTCCAACCACGATAAAGTCTCCCACTTTAAAAGGCTTGTCGATAAAAATAGAAAAAGAAGCAAAAATATCGGCCAAAATATTTTGCAAAGCAAAGGCCACCGCCACTCCGCCGACGCCCAAGCCGGTCACTAAGGATGTTATATTTACTCCCAAATTGGAAAGTATCATCAATAATCCGAAAACCCATAGCATACCTTTGGCGATTTTGCCGGCCAATTTAATAACGGCGTTCTTGTCGCCATCCTCGGTATCCTCCCTGAGAAGACGTTTCTTTATTATGTAGTCGATTAAGTTTTGGGAAAACAAAATGATCTGCAAAACCAAAGTAAACACAAAAATACCGAAAATTATTTTGGAAACAATATCGGGCATGACTAAAAATCTTGAAGCCACATAAAAAGAAACGAAAAAATAAAAAGGCGCTTTGATTCCGGATAGCAAAGTTATCAAATAATCATCCAAATCATTTTTTGTTTTTTGGGAAATGCCTTTCAGTTTGTGCAAGAAAAATTTGATAAAAATATAAAAAGCGATCCACAGGCCCAAAAAGATCGCCAAAGCTAAAATATAATCTAAACCTGAATTGTTCCAAATTTGTTTTTCCAATAAACTTTTCATATACGAAATATTTATTCTAATTATTTAAAATAAATTATACCAAAAAAAATAGTTAAGTTCAAATCAAAATCTTCTAAACTATTTTTTAAAACTTATTGTCTTAATCCTATCCGAAAATCACTCTTTACAATTTACTCTAAATATGTTATTATTGGAGGTCGAGTTTCATATAACTCGTCGCAGTCCTTACACAATCCCCAAACCCCCACCTCAAGGAGCACGCCATGGAAATTTGTCCCGTAAAAAAACCTTGGAGCGTATTTCCCGCCCTCAAAGATTCCTGCCTCAAAAATTTCAGTCTCTACAAAGAAAACTTCACTCCGATTGATTCGGATCCCGAGTCTTTCTGCAGCTTTATAAAGAAAAATCTTCTGTCGGACTGGGAATTGGTCAATGAAATTTCCCACCGCCAGGTGCCCTATATGGTCAACCCGGCTATAAGGCATCTTCTGCCTAAGACGGTGATTGTAATCGCCAAACATTACGATAAACGCGGAGGAGCTTCACTGGTCGACGCTTTTCAGGTTTTTGTCTGGATAGAAGGTCGGGGAGTCGGGGTGACAGAGATATTTGAAACCGAGCTTCATCATTCCCCTCGGCCGGATAATGAAATTCTGGATCTGAGTTTCGCTCCAAACATTACCGGGCTCACAGAGAACTTCATCGTCCTGGAATTACGAGCCCACTGCTTTATTTGGGATTGGCACTTTTCCAAAGAGTTTCTTTTTCATTGGGGGAAATAGCTAGCCCCCATCCCGAGCATTTTAAACCGCCTTGATCGCAACAGCGAACAAGGCGGTTTTTAAGAACATTTTTTTAAAAAAAATAAAAACCCCTGCGAGACCTCACAGGGGGTGCAACAAAGAACTGAACCTGAAATTTCAGACCAGTTCGCCACAACTGGCGATCGCCACCTCTTTGAGGAAACAACTTCGGCACAGGCCGTCAATACAAAACATTTGTCCTAGGCAGTCCTCCTCCTTACAAAGGATAATCAGAAACTTCGGAGCAAACGACAAGAGTCCGGTGTCCGACAAAATAATATTGCCGTCGGGCAACACATCTTGCACGATGTGGATTTTTCCCGGCCTCAACCTGCTTTTCAAAGGTTTATTGAAATTGAAAGACTCTTCAATCTCCTCTCCGTGACCATCGAAATCGAAGCTCACCCTGCTCCCCTTTCGGATCTTTATCATCCATTTCTCTTCCATAATAGCTTCCTTTTTTGAATTTTTTTGTCGAAAAACCGAAACAAATACCCTGAAATAATAGCAACATTTAAAAAATTACACAAGTCAAGAAACTAACTGTTAAATTTGTTTTTTTAATGCTAAAATTGCTCTATAATACGGAAATAAATCAATTATGTCTATTTTAAATTATATTTTCAATCTTTTTTTCGGAGAGTTTTCTTTTTTCGGCTATTTTGTCCTGATGCTGATAGCGATGCTGGAAGCCACTCCGATGTTCGGGTTTTTTGTCCCCGGCCAAGTGGTGGCGGTGGGAGCCGGAATCTTGGCCAAATTCGGCTCGTTACAATTGATGGAAACTTTGCTGGTTTTTTCTGTCGGCGCAATCGCGGGAGATCTGATCGGTTATTATCTGGGAGCCAAATACGGCGAAAACTTTATCCTCAAATACGGCAAATATTTTTATCTCAAGGATGAAAATTTCAAAAAAACCAAAGCTCTTATCCAAGAGCACGCCGGCAAAACCATTATCGGCGGAAGATTTAACTCCATCACGCGCGCCCTCACCCCTTTTACAGCCGGCGCCACGTGCGTCCCTTTTTACAAATTTTTATTTTTTGACACCCTCGGCGGAATCAGCTGGGCGATCACTTTTACCGGCATCGGCTATTTGTTTGGAAACAACTATAAAATCATAACCGATTATTTCGGCGAATTCTTTTTGATCGCTTTTATTATCGGCGCCACTATTGTTTACGCTTACAAAAAAATAAATCAAAAAAGACGAATTTTTCATCGCCGCCATCTCTATATTCTTTTGATAAATTTATCCGCGCTCTATATTTTGTCTCGGATGCTGGAAAACTTCGTCAATCAGGAATTAATCGTAGATTTCGACTACTGGCTCAACTCCGCGGTGGAAATTTTTAGGCATCCTTATTTGAATAATTTTTTCATTTTTATCACCCATCTGGCCGGAACAATCACGATGATCATTTTGGGTTTTATCGCTTTGATTTTTTTTATTACCCGGAAAAAATGGCGTTATTCCCTGATACTGCTCTTGGCGATGTCGGGAGGAAAGATAATCGAAGTCCTGATAAAAAACATTATCGGCCGAAACCGACCGGACAATGCTCTGGTGGAAACCGTCGGTTACAGTCTCCCCAGCGGACACGCCACTATTGCGATAATTTTTTATTCGATTTTGATATATTATTTCAAAAATCATATCCGCAATATTCGCCTGAAATACACGCTTATAACTCTTTGCGCTTTTATAATCTTTGCTGTCGGCTTTAGTCGGATTTATCTGGGCGCCCATTGGTTTAGCGATGTAGTCGCCGGCTTTTCCCTGGGAGCTTTTTGGCTCACGCTAATCATCCTTTTTCTGGAATTCGTCACCACCGTCTTTCGGGAAAAAGTGGGAAAAATAAAAAAGTATTTGAATAGAAACTAAGTTTTTAAGGTTGTAAAGTTTATAAAGCATAGTGAAAATAAAAAAGATTCTGAATAAATATTTTTATTAATTTTTAATTTTGAATTTTGATTCAATTTTCAATGAAAAAATGAATGAAACAAAAGAAAATAAAATAAGTTACGACTTAGAAGAGAGAACTGCCAAACTTGGCGGAGATATCATCTTATTTTGTAGAAAAATACCTCAGGACACTATTACTAAACCTTTAATTTCTCAATTAATAAGAAGCTCTACTAGCATTGGAGCAAATTACATGGAAGCTAATGGAGCTAGCTCCAAAAAAGATTTTAAAAACAAAATACATATATGCAAAAAAGAAGCTCAGGAAAGTAAATATTGGTTACATATGATTTCTGT
>JAZHDF010000016.1:0-7174 GCA_036584565.1 Candidatus Moraniibacteriota bacterium | reverse complement strand
TATGGGGGTAAGGGGAATCGAACTGTGTGTTTCTTATTTTTTTAGTATCTTTAGGAAATCTGAAATAAAAGTGCCTTTATCGATTTTCGTTGCAACTTCAATATTATAATTTTTTTCTCCCCATATTCTTCGGTCGGCTACTGACATTCCTCGGGTTAGCTTGCTTTTAGTTTCAATTAAAATATCCATTTTTTTTGTCTGGAAAGCTCCTGGATTAATGAGGTAATATGCGGCCAGCGGATCATACATTAAGGCGCCCTTGGTTTTCTCAAATTGATTAATGCCTTGGATGTACTTTTGCATCATGGAAATTATTGGATAATATAGCTTTGACCCTTTCATTTTTTTGAAATCTGTCATGGTTAGGAAAACCTCATTGCAAACATCCAAAGGAATTAATATTTTTTTGACTGCAGCACGAAAAACAATATCGGCAGCCTCGGGGTCGACGAAGATGTTGAATTCCGCTACTCGATTTTTGTTGCCAGAAACATTAATGGCTCCGCCCATGATTACGAGTTGTTTGATTAATTTTGGCAACTCCGGATCTCTCAAGAAAGCTTTCGCAAGATTAGTTTCCGGACCGAGAATCAAGATGGATATCTTTTTTTGGTTTCTTCTGACAATCTCAATAATTTTGTCCACTGCCAGATTATTTAATTTTTCCTGCTTTATTATTTTGGCGCCGTCTAGGCCACTATCGCCATGTACTACAGCCTTAATTAGTTTTCTTCGCAATGGTTTTTTGGCCCCTGAATAAAGTGGTGCTTTGCTTCCGACTAAATCCAGAATATAGCGAGCATTGTTGGTGGTGTTTTTGATGGTGCTGTTTCCAGCAACAGTTGTAACTGCCCGGATGTCAAAGAGATTGGATTTATCCAATAGCATAATCGCCAATGCATCATCGTGCCCCGGATCAGTGTCAATAATAATCGGTATTAAATTTTTAGTCTTTTTCATATATTTTCTAGATTAATTAATTCTTCTATACTTTTTAAAGTTAAATATTTGGATGTTTCTTTTTTTTCTTGATTTGAAATTCTCCATGTCTGCTATATATAGCTCGGTGATCATTAGCTATTTTAATTCCTTCTTTTAGGCTTAATCCCAAAGTTTCAGATAAGGTTTTCTCCAAAACTCTTGAATAAAAACGATAAAAGGCCAAAGCTTTTTCTCCGTAGACTAAAGTATTGTCGATAGCAAACAGTATCATTTCTATATTTTTTATAAGTTTATTTTTCATAAATAAAACACCTCCGAATGCCGAAGGTGTTTTTTGCAATAAATGGATATTGCTATTTAAGCGCAATAAAAACCTTCGTGCCAATGCCCGTTGATTTGATGCCAGTAGTTTTTATTGACTGATTTATTCATGCAGGAATGCTAACATTTATTTTTGCATTAGTCAATCCACTTTTACTTAATTAATCAAATCCACCACTATGGGGGCGAGATCTGGAATGTAAATATACCCAGGATTATTAATAAATAAACTTCTAACCTGCCTACCGGCAGGCAGGCATCCTCTACTACGGCGTGCAGACAAAAAAGAATTACGTAATTAATTACGTAATTCTTTTTTATTGTGCTTGTGAGGGAATCGAAGGGTTTCTAAAAAAAGTAAACTCCTGCCTGCCGGCAGGCAGGGCGTTACTTTTTTAAACCCAGACTGTGAATGAAGATTGAGGCCGGTGCTTTGCACACTGAATGATGAATGAGGAGGATTCTCTCGTTCAGGGCTTTGTATAATAGAACAAAAAAATTCTTAATTATAAGTATTTTTTGGTTCTAACGCCACCAGTTTGCATTAAAAGTAGTTAATTTATCCTATTTTACTATAATATTAACGATATATTGACAATAAAGAATTAATAAGGGTTCTTGATTTTTTATAAAGGGGGATAGCTATATTATCTCAGGAATAAAAAGTAAGTTTTTTTATTTTGAAAATAATATTACTTCGTACAAGAAAAATTCTGGTATAGCAGGTCTAAGCTTCGGGATTGTGTTATAATTGACAGAGCTATAATTACTGATTCTTATAAAATTATGAAAGCGGCGATAATAGGTACCGGTTTTTTAGGAGAGCAGATTTATGAAGATATTAAATCTTCTTGCGAAAGAGTTATTTTGACTCACAATAGAAACAAAAAATATCCGGATTCAGTTGCTTTTGATTTTTTTTCCGACGATATAATGCAAATACTGGGCGATAAAAAAACAGATATAATATTTCTTCCGGCAAAGATTGAATTTATTGATGATTCAAAGAAATTGATAGATTCTATGACTGAATTTCTTGAGAATGCTAAGGGAAGTCGGATTGTTTATATTTCAAGCGATGGAATATTTGACGGTCAGAAGGGATTATATAATGAGGATGATGAGCTGAATCCGGTGACAAAGTACGGAAATAATTTGAAGTCCTGCGAAGAATTGGTCAGAAAAAAGGCTGATAGTTATTGTATTGTTCGTCCGAGTTATTTGTACGGATTTGTTAATGGGAAATTGGATAGTCGATTTCGGAAATTAAAAGAAGAAATTGAAGAGGGAAAAGAAGTTCGACGTTTTAATGATATGTATAAGTCCCCGCTCAGTTATAAACAAGCATCAGAGGCTATTGTGAAAATTGCCAAATCCGACTTCAATGGCATTATGAATGTCTCCGGTGAAAGAAAGAGCGTGTATGATTTTACAAAAGAAGGATTGGAGTCTTTGGGCGTATCCACGGAGGGACTAATAGAGGAACCGATACCAAAGGATAGACCAATTGATTTTTTGCCGGACACTTCATTAAATTTTTCCAGAATGGAGAATCTCACGGGTGTGCATCCAATTTCAATCAGGGAAAGTTTTGAAAAATTCGGTTGGCAATATGTTGATAAAAATGCATTTTCGAATAAATATTTAAGATAGATGTAGTTAAGATAGGCATTATTTATAATTATGAAAAACAAAAAAATAAAGCTAGCTATAATTTTTGGCGGACGATCGGCGGAGCACGAGGTTTCGGTTATTTCGGCCAGAAATATTTTAAAAGCGATTGATAAAAATAAATATGATATAACTCTAGTGGGAATTGATAAGAGGGGAAATTGGTTAAGTTTCAGTCAAAAAGAATTATTAAGCGGTGACGACAAGCTATTTTTAAAAAAGAGTGCTGTTGATTTAGTAATTCCTTTTTCGAAGGATGGGAAGTTTCACCTTAAAATCAAAGAGAAAAATAAAAATATTCAAGCGGTTTTTCCGGTTTTGCACGGTCCGTTTGGCGAGGACGGAACTATTCAAGGATTATTTAAGATCTACAATGTTCCATTCGTTGGCCCAGGCGTTCTTGGTTCAGCGGTGGCAATGGACAAAGATGTGGCCAAAAGATTATTTAAGGAGGCCGGGTTGCCGATAGGAAAATTCAAATCTTTCCATTTTGAAGATAAAAGCAAAATAGTTTTTGCGGAAATTAAAAAATATCTGGGCTTGCCTTTTTTTATCAAGCCGGCCAATCTAGGTTCCTTGGTGGGAATCAGTAAAGTGAGAAATGAGAAGGAATTTAAAAAAGCCCTTAAATTGGCTTTTGATTTTGACAACAAAATAGTTATTGAAGAATTTATCCAAGGCAAAGAAATCGAATGTGCTGTTTTGGGCAATGAAAATCCTCAGGCTTCGACAGTAGGAGAGATAATTCCAACTCATGATTTCTATTCTTATGAGGCTAAGTATCTGGATGAAAATGGAGCCAAGATGAAAATTCCGGCCGATATTTCTGAAAATTTAATCAAAGAATTTCAGAATTTATCTATCAAAGCTTTCAAAACTCTAAATTGCGAAGGAATTAGTCGGGTGGATTTTTTCTTAACCAAGAACAATAAAATTTATATTAATGAAATTAACACTATTCCCGGATTTACTTCTATCAGCATGTATCCGAAATTATGGGAAGCCAGCGGATTGTCTTATGCAAAATTGATTGACCGAGTTATTGAATTGGCAATAGACAGACATGAAAAAGAAATTGAATTAAAGAATTAATCTAGTTTATCAATCTGATTATTGATTTTTTTGGAATATAAACATTTCTCTTTTGTCCATAAAAACATTTCGGACTTTCTTTATGACCCCGTGCAGACAAAAAAGAATTATGTAATTAATTACGCAATTCTTTTTTTATTGTGTTTGTAAGAGAATCGGAGGGTTTTTAAAAAAGGCAGGGCTTTATTTTTTAAAAACCCAGACTGTAAATAAAGAATGAGGTCCTTTCTTTGTAGGCCGAATGATAAACGAGGAGGATTCTCTCATCTCGTGTTTATTAAATTTAAGGCTTTTAAAAAGCCTTATTTTTTATGATTTATAAATCCGGAATTTTAGCTAAATAAAATTGCATTTCAGATTAGAATTTAATTTCTGTTAATTGACAATTTTTTGATTTGATGATAGCTTGAATTTAGTTACGAGCTGATATTGGTTTCAGTTCGTGTATTGCTGGCTCGCGCTAGAGCTAGAAACACTCAAAAAAGAGGTGTGTCATGAAGAAAAAAGTTGTTCTTTCCAAGGCGGATCGTGTTCGACAGGAGATGGCAAAAGTTTCTGCACAAAAAAGAGACAATGTCTCTAAGACCATTGCTTATTCCACGGATATGCAGTCATAGGCGACAAATTATTTCTCCTTTAATCCAGATGGGGGTGCCTTACGTTTTAAAGGTATCCTCCTTTATTTTATGTGGAGGTAAAAAATGAAAGACTTAGGACAAGGTATATCAGAGAAAAATATCATAAAAAAAATCTATACTGTTAGTGTGGGTGTTACAGGGAGGTGTAATTGTAACTGCACTTATTGTCATTATTTTAAGTCTCGTTCTAGGCAGAAATTTGCTTATGATATATCAGATAGTCAGTTTGATATATATATGAGATTTATAAAACTGTGCAATGAGTATGTTGATGGAAAACTTTCCTATAGATTTTCAGGCGGAGAGCCAATGGTTCTCGGAGATAGGCTGTTTAAGTTGGCAAATAAGGGGTTTAACATTACAAATGTCAGACCATTTATTCTAACTGCTGGAAAAGCAATGAACAAAAACTGGGTTTTAACGGCGCAAAATAGTGCCATTAGTCATGCTTTTGTATCTGTGGAGAATCCAATTTTTCCTGATTCAGGAGCTCCTAATCCAAAACGAATCGTAAATCTAATAAAGGAATATAACACTGATAAGTTTCCAATCAGGGCAGGCGTTTGTGTGATTCCGACGAAAGCTTTCAGAAATCTTTATGATATCTGTGCTTGGTTTTTGGAGGAGTTAGGTTACATTCCATTAATTTGTGAAATCAATTACGATTCATATAAAAGACCAACAGAGAATGAATGGATGGATTTACAGAAAGTTCTCTATGATGTGGTTCGTGATTTTGGATCAGTGACTCCGCTTAATCTATTTTCAAGTATAATCCCAGAATATGCATATGGAGGGGATGACCCATATTTGTTTGAGCTGAATTTGGAGAATTCTCATAATTTATCGCAAGACAATCTTATAAATAAAATAGAGGAGGTCATCAAGGGTGTACATACCGTAAGTTATCAGCCTTTAACTTGTCCACAAACCGAGTGTCCATGGCAAGATGTGTGTAGCAACACAAAGTGGTATTGGCAGTGTGATAGAGTTTTGAGTCGTGAAGAGAAACTTAAGGATTATTGCCGGTTCAAGAGAATAGCCAGTGACGCATACTACAGGGCGTTTGTTGACAGGGACCATATAGAGACTGAGTGCTCGATATGAGCTTAACTATTCTAACTAATACTCTGTATAATTATTTACAGAGTATTATTTTTTTGATAAACTATTAAGGACTACTTATTTTAAAATATCTCAAAATATGGATGTTGTTATTGATAAAAATAAAATAGATGAGTTATTAACACGCTCAGTTGCAGAAATTATTCCAAGTAAAGAAAAATTAAAGCAGAAAATGCTTTCTGGAGATAGATTGAGGATATATATTGGCACAGATGCGACAGGAACCTCTTTGCATCTTGGTCACGCAACAAACTACATGATTCTTGAAAAATTTCGTCAACTTGGTCACGAAGTAATTTTTTTAATAGGTGATTTTACTTCACGCATTGGTGATCCTACTGATAAAACAGCTACCCGAAAAAAATTAACAAGAAAGGAAGTTGTAGAAAATACAAAAACATGGTTGGATCAGATAAGGCCAATTATAAATCTGGATAATAGAGAAAATCCAGTTAAGATAATGTATAATCACGATTGGTTTTCGAAAATGGATAATAAAAAAGCCCTTGAATTAGCAGGTAATTTCACTGTTCAGCAAATGTTGGAGAGGGATATGTTTGAAAAGCGCATACATGAAGAAAAGCCCATATATATTCACGAACTTTTTTATCCCATAATGCAAGGCTGGGATTCCGTTGAGATAGATGTCGATGTTGAGATGTGCGGAAACGATCAAAAATTTAATGCTCTTGTGGGCAGGGATTTGCAAGGTAAATATAGAAATAAGGAAAAATTTGTCTTTATAACAACCTTGCTTGAAAATCCAATAACTAAAGAAAAAATGATGTCCAAGTCATTGGGGACAGGCGTATTTCTTGATTTTTCTGCAGAAGAAATGTTTAAGGGTATTATGAACCAGGGAGATGAGAATATCTATCAACTTTTTGTAGATTGCACTTATTTACCAATGAAAGAGATTGTTGACATAAGAACAAAATTAGAAAATAAGATTGCGGATCCGTATGAAATCAAAAAGAAATTAGCGTTAGAAATAGTATCGATTTATCATGGTAGAGAAAAGGCAATTAAGTTATTTGAGAAAAAATAAATAAGTTAGTATGAAATATTATCGCAAGCTTCTCTGAAATCAGTAATATAAAAATACTATTTTTATTTACAAAATAGGGTCTAATATTCTTTATTACCCCGTGCAGATAAAATAAAAACATCATTTTTAATTAGGTGGTGTTTTTTGCTTTTGGGTGGTATTATTATATAAAATTTGCAATACCTAAAACTGCTCAAGGATCGTTCTAGTCATGTAGTGATCCAGAGATTTTTTTGCTATCTCTAGGTAGCCAATAAAAAGAAAGGGAATACAATGATTGCTAAAAAATTATTTAAATAAATTAATATGAAAAAATCATCAGGAGCTTTGATAACAT
>JAZHDF010000015.1:0-7396 GCA_036584565.1 Candidatus Moraniibacteriota bacterium | reverse complement strand
TTTATCTTACTTTTCTATTTTTAAAATGTAAACTCCTTTGCTGCAATGTTAACAAGGATTCTAGGCAAATTCTTCGAGGGCTGAACCTCGGTAATATAAACTACGGGCCTCTCAAGCTAAAAAACTAATTCAATAATGTCTTATCTCTAATCTTCTTATGATAAGTAATAGCAAAACGATGCGCTTCATCGGTAACTCTTTTGAGCAGTTTTTTGTCGGTTAAAATATCTGATATTTTTTTGTTTTTGATATTTTCTCCTCCCACCACTTCAAGCTTTTTCCGATCCGGACCCTTGGCCACTCCCACTATCGGAATATTGAAATTATTTTCACCCAAGATTTTTATCCCCATATTGAGATGGCCCCTGCCCCCGTCAAGAATGATTAAATCCGGCAAGGGCCAGTTATTATTCAAACGACGAATCAACATCTCTCGCATCATCCCCACATCATTGGAACCTTGAATGGTTTTGATTTTAAATTTTCGATATTGGGATTTATCCGACTGACCACATTGAAACACAATCATCGAGCCGACGGCAAAATTCCCCGCAATATTGGAAATATCATAAGCTTCGATTCTGATTCCCTTGGTAATAATGTTTTTTTCTTCGCCCCCAAGAAGAGCGATTTCTTGGATATGCTTGAGAGCAGAAATCTTATTTCTCAGCTCCAAGGCTTTTTCAAAATTTTCTTCTTTGGAATATTTGAGCATTTCTTTCTCCAATATTTTAAGAAGATTTTTTTTCTTTCCGCTCAGAATCATTTTGATACCCTTGATGTTTTTTTTATAATCCTCTTTGCCAATCGCTCCCGCATAAGGCCCGGGGCAAAGCCCGAGCTGGAAATCCAAACAACCCTTTTCGCTTTTTTCTCGGCGACTGTGAAAGGGGAAAATTTTGCGAATAATCTTTAGCGCGATTTGCATCTGAATTTTGGAAGTGTAAGGACCGAATACATCAGTAGCTTGTAGTTTGTAGCTTGTAGCTTGTAGCTTTTTATTGCTATACAATTTTTTATTTACTGATTTTGTTTTATTCTGATGACTGATGACTGATGACTGATGACTTTTTTGCAAATCTGTTTCTCGCAAAATCAATATCCGGGGAAAATCTTCTTTGGTAATGACAAAATAAGCAAAAGACTTATCATCCTTGCCCTCCACGTTATATTTGGGCTTATATTTCTTGATTAAATTCGCTTCCAATATCAAAGCCTCCAACACCGTTTCCGTTTCGATAGTTTTTATTTTTTCCACCTGCGCAATCATTTTCTCAATCGGTCGCGCATATTCTCCCTTGCTTTTATTTAAAAAATATGAACCGACTCGACTTTTTAAGTTAGTCGCCTTGCCGATATAAATTATCTCCCCTTCTTTATTTCTGAAAATATAAACGCCGGGAGAGAGTGGCAGTTTCTTTAATTGGTTTTTAATCAATAAAATCGACATAACAAATATTGCCGTAGTTAAAAAAATCCAAATTTCAAATAAAATCCTAAGTTCAAATTTTATAATTTTTAAATTTTAGTCATTTGAAATTCATTTGGCATTGGAAATTTGTACTTTGAAATTTTACTTTTTTTACATTTCGTTAACCCGTAAATGCGTTAACTAATTAATAAATAATCTTATTTTGCCAAATCAAGTTCTTCATCAATCCCCACTTGATTGACAAACTCATCCACGTGACTAACCAAAATCATCGCCCCTTCGTATTCTTTGAGCGCTTCGGCAATAACGGGAATATGACGAAAGTTAATATGATTGGTCGGCTCGTCTAAAATCAAAAGTCCCGGCTCCTGCAATACCAATTGAGCAAAAGCCACCAAACCCTTTTGGCCTTCCGACAAACTGCCCACCTTGGCGCTCATTAACTTATTGCCGATAAGAAACCCGCTGGCCACACTGCGCATTTTTTCTTCTTCTTCCTTAGGCATCGCCTTAATTAAAGTGTTGTAAACGGTTTCATCAAAATCCAAAGTGGAAAAATCTTGACGATAATAACCTACTCGGATTCCCTCTAAAATTTTTGCCCCGTCGGAATTATTAGCTGCCAATCTCTCCAATAAAGTTGTCTTGCCGATACCGTTGGGACCTTTGAGCAAAAGATGTTGTTTCTTTTTTAAAACCACATTCACCTTTTTTTCTTTGGGCTGATAATCCTTCATTATTGAAACCGACTTTATGGTGATAATATCTCCCACAATGTCCGGTTGTACCGGAATGAAAAATTTTCGAATAGTCTTGTCCTCTTTGCGCACATCAACTTTATCCGCCTCCATCTGAGCGATTTCATCCCGCATTTTCTTGGCGATCAAACGCATCTTGCCTCCTTTATTGGCAAAATAATTCATTTTTTCCTTATTATCCCTGATTTTTTTCTCAAACTGAGCGTTCTTGCGAATTTCTTTTTCAATCTGAGCTTTTATTTCTTCCACTACCACATAGTAATCTCCGACATATTGATCGATTTTGTGTTTAAAAATATCCAAATACAAAACCCCGTCCGTAAACATATTTAAAAAATCGGCATCATGCGAAATCACAATGCAGGTTTTTTCGTAAGCCATCAGAAAAGTCATTAGGTGTCCCACCCCGGCATAATCAAGGTTGTTGGTCGGCTCATCCAGCATCAAAACATCGGGGTCCTGAATCAAAGCCGAAGCCAACAACAGCCTGGCTTGCTGTCCGCCCGAAAAACCGCCCACCGGTTTATCCATCGGCAAATCGATATTTACAATCTCCAAAACCTCTTTAATTTTTTTATCCAAATCATAATCTTCTCCTCGGAAATATTTTGCCAAAAAATCCCGTGTACTTAAATTTAATTGTTTGCGAGGGATGACCTGTTGAGCGCAAGCCACCGTTTGACCCTCCTTTACATAAATATTTCCCGCCAAGGGCTTATTGTTACCCATAATCAAATTAAAGAGACTGGTCTTGCCCGCCCCGTTTTGGCCCATTAGAGCGACTTTCATCCCCCGACGCAAAGCAAAAGAAGCTTCATCCAAGATAATTTTGCCATCATCATATTCAAAAGAAACATCGCTGAATCTTATTACCACATCATCATTAGCCATAAATTTGCAAAAATCGATAAATTATTAATAAAACACAATCAAGAATAAACTTTAACACAAAAAGTTAAATTATACAAATATTGAATCCGCCCTACCGGTTACTATCGTAACTAATTGCCATAGATTTACCAAATTTTAAAATAATAAGTCATCCGTAATCGGCAATCGGTCATTGCCCAATTTCTATAGCCCGATGACCTTTGACTTGATGACTGATGACCAAAATGCTTTTCTTGAAAAAATTAGCCGATAATGCTAGAATCAAAATACTGTAAATTTTAATAGAAAAAATATGTTGGACAAAATGAAACAACTTTATCAGATGAAAAAAATGCTTGATAGCATCACTTCCACCGAAGATTACAAAGGAATCAAGATAACCATCAATGGCGCAATGAAGGTTTTAAACGTTCAGATCAGCGATCAGGCTCGCCAATCAAATGATTTGGAAAAAAATATTTTGAAATCGATCAATAACGCCATGACCAACGTTCAGAAAAAAATGCAAAAAGAAATGAAATCCGGCAATCTGCAAATGCCCTCCTTATAAAAAATCTTTAAAAAAAACATCCGCCCCCAAAGCGGATGTTTTTATTTTATAAAAATTTGCCTTTTCATCTTATCTTTGATAATGTTTCAAAAAACCAAGCAATCCTCAATTCAATATTCCGATATATTGAATTGGAAAAATCAGCCGGGAGGAAAAATGAAAAAGTTCTTTGAATTTTGGAAAATTATTTATTTAATCATTTTTAACCCTCAATCCCAAAAGCCATCGACCAGATTTGACCCAAAGACAGGTCGACTAATCAATTCTCAAATTCCGCTTCCAAACTATTGCACCGCCGAGCAACATAGCGGAATAAAATTTTGGACCGGATATAAATTTTGTCCGCATTGCGGAGAGGAAATTCTGCCAATAATAAAAGGGAAAGAAATCAACTTGGGAGGCTTGCTGAAAAAATAAGTTCTGTTAATCATCCGAGCCGAAAGAAAAACCCGGAAAAAGACAGCTGTCTTTTTTCGGGTTAATTTTTTGATCTTTAACTCATAAATATCCAATTGGCCAAAAAACCCAACATCACCGCAAGGGCAATTTCCTCTCAAAAAAAATTCCAATCAAATCTTGATAAAACCAGCTGCTCAAACCGGCAAATCGAAATTATCGAGATTGCATCCGCTTACCGGCTTGATAAAAATTAAACTTTTTTTGATGGCGTGATCTTTTGAGATTTCATAAATCGACGGCGGAGGAAACTCGTCTTTTGGTCCGATTACCGCCAGCCTGCAATAATCGCAACCCTCGCAATCTTTAACAATAGGACAAATAGAACAATCGATTCTTTCTTCAAAACACCTCTCTCGCCTTCTTCTTGATTCCATATCTTACCTCTTGCTTTTTGTTGTTAAAAGAACAAAAAAATCGCCAGTTTTGGCGACTCGCTTCCTTTTATTTCAATCCTTATCAATCTTTTATCCAAAATAATAGAAACAAGCCGTCAAAGACGGATTATTATTATTATTTTGATTTGATTGATAAATTTTATTCATACATCTCAATTATATTTTATATTTGAAACCTGTCAAGAAAAAATAGCCTATTTATTTTGACAATAAATATTGATATTCATCCTTCCATTTTTTTAACTCATCAAATATACAATCCCTAAATTCACCGGGCTTTAACTCAAGAATAGCTTCGGCATTTCTTAAACAATACAAAATTTGTTCATTATTTTTTCGAGCAGTATACCATTTAAAGCTATCTAACGTATCAGCAGCTTTAACAATCAAAGCCTCTTGACCATTATTTACAGTCCGCTTAATAAGATCCTCTATATTTTCTTTCTTGTCTTTAATTTTTTTATTTTTTGTACAAGCCAAGACTAATCTTGTTATTTCAATGCCAAACTCATCCTCTAGCATCTTAACATCAACCTTTGAATCTTCAATAATATCATGCAAAATTCCCGCCAAAACTATTTCTTTGGCATATCCCTTTTCGTATAAATATAATCCCACTCGAATACTATGAAACAATTCCGGTTTTTTATTATTTTCACCTGAAATAGGCACAAATTCAGTCAAAAAACGTACCGCCTTTTCAAACTCAAATCCTAAAACTTTTTCAGAAGACATAATTTTAAAAATTTTATTTAACAACTTTGAGCTAAAATAACCACAATTTCTCCTTTTATTTTTTCTTTCTGACTAAAATAACTGATTATCTCATCTACATTTCCCCGCACCACTTCTTCAAAAACTTTAGTTAACTCCCTGCCAACAATGATATTTTTTTCTATCCCGAACTCCTTTAGCAGCTCCATATTTTTTATAAATCGATGAGGAGATTCATAATAAATTACCGGAAAATTGAATTCCAAAGCTCCTTTAAAAAAAGTCTGTCGACCTTTTTTATGCGGAGGAAAACCGAGAAAGACAAATTTTTGCATATCAACTCCGGCCACGCTAATCAACGCTCCCAAGGCTGTCACTCCGGGAATCGGACTGACAACGATTTCATTCTCGATCGCTTCCTTAATCAAAATATTGCCCGGGTCACTCACTCCCGGAGTACCGGCATCCGTCACCAAGGCTATATTTTGACCGTTTTTTAATTTTTCGATTATTTCTTCGATTCTTTTGTTTTTGGTGTGTTGATGGTAAGATAATAATTGATTGGTGATCTCATATCTATCCAAAATTTTCTTGGTTACCCGCGTGTCCTCGCAAACGATTAAATTTACCGCTTTCAAGATCTCCAAAGCCCGCAAAGTGATATCCCCCATATTTCCGATAGGAGTCGCCACGCTGTACAAAATTCCTTTTTCTAAATTTTCCATAATTTATTGATCTGTTATTACTTTAAATATCGAACTCGCAAATATTATTTCTTGAATTGCTAAAACCGTAATACAAAATACAAACTACTAAATACTAATCTTATGTTTTACAAAATCGGTCACCGCGGAGCCTGCGGTTATGCCAAAGAAAACACGCTCTCCTCTTTTCAAAAAGCTCTCTCGCTCAATGTCGATATGATAGAATTGGATGTTCATCTTTGCCGATCAGGAGAAGTGGTGGTTATTCATGAAGATACAATAAAAACAAAGAAAAGGAAAGAGTTAATAAAAAAAACAAACTATACCGATTTAAATCGACTCGACATTCCCACTTTGGAAGATGTCCTAAGTCTTATAAAAGGTCAAACTCGAGTAAACATTGAATTAAAAGGCTCAGGCACAGCTCGACCGGTTTCCGGCATTGTTAAAAAATATCTCAAAAAAGGTTATTTTAAAAAAGAAGATTTCTTAATTTCCTCTTTCAATATAAAAGAATTAAAAAAATCTCACCTGCACTTACCTGAAATTAAAAAAGGTTTTTTGATCGGACCTTTCGGTCCATGCTCTTTTTGGATAAATAAGTTGCCTTTAATTTTTAAATATTATTTAAAAAGAGCCCGAAAATTAAGAGCCTCATCTTTGCACATTCACAAAAACCTAATCAATCATAAAATAATCCGCCTAGCGCAAAAAGAAAATCTAAAAGTTTTCGCTTATACCGTCAATGAATTCCGAGAAATAAATCGCCTAAAAAAAATCGGCGCGGACGGTATCTTTTCTGATTATCCGGACAGATTGTAGAAAAACTAATTTACCTCGTTAGCCCTGGTCAATTCCTTAAAAATAACTCCGATCGAAGTGGCGACCGGAACAGCCAGGATTGTCCCCATGATTCCGCCCAGCTTGAAACCGATCAGCATTGCCAAGATAACGGTCAGCGGATTTAAACCGACCGCTTTTTTCATTATTTGAGGAAAGATAATATTATTTTCCGCTTGTTGGATAGCGATATAAAAAAGGAAAACAAATACCGCCTTGAGAGGGGAAATCAAAACGGTAATTACCACCGCCACTAAAGTGGAAATAATCGGTCCGATATAGGGCACTATTTCCAAAAAACCGCCGATTAAAGCAATAATCAGAGCATAGGGCACACCCAAAAAATACAATACCGCGTAATTGAGTAAAAAAATAATGAGCATCAAAATCAGTTGTCCGCTCATCCAGCGTCCGATTCTTATTTTTATTTTTTTGGCGATTTTTAAGATAACTTCTTGATATTTAATCGGGGTCACCGATTCGATAAATTTTTCCATTCCGTCTTCTTTGACCGACATATAAAAAGCCATTGAAAGGATAATAATAAATGAAATTATTCCGTTAAAAAACCCCAGAGTGGTGGAAAAAAGATTAAAAGAAAAAGTACTCAACCCGTCGGCCAATTTATCTAGATTAAAACCGAATCCGTAAGA
>JAZHDF010000014.1:0-30295 GCA_036584565.1 Candidatus Moraniibacteriota bacterium | reverse complement strand
TATTATTCTCATCGTGAACATGATATCTCTTGGTAGAACGATATTTCTTGAGGTATTTCGGATGAGTCTTGAAGGTCTCAACCGCCACTACGATAGTCTTATCCATTTTATCGCTTACCACTACGCCCTTAATCGTCTTTTTAATTTTTTCTAATTTTTTCTCTGTCATATATTATATATTATTTTTCTCCTTTATTACGGTTAAAATTCTGGCTATATCTCTCTTGGTATTTCTCAGCTCACGGTGATTTTTGGCTTGCTTGACGGAAACATCAAAAATTAGGGCTTGCGCTTGATTTGTCTTTTCCTCTAAAGCCTTATTTAACTCGTTGATATTTTTATCTCTTAATTCTTGGGATTTCATAATATTTATCTAAATTTAATTCACCGATTTCAATAGCTACTATTTTAACAAGTATAAATTAATCCTTCTCTACAAATTTTGTTTTGACACTCAATTTATGAGAAGCCAATTCCATGGCTTTTTTGGCCAATTCTTTGGAAACTCCGTCCATTTCAAACATTACTTTGCCGGGCCTGATCTTGGCCACATAATGATCCACCGAGCCCTTTCCTTTTCCCATCGGCACTTCATCCCCTTTCTTAGTCATCGGCTTATCGGAAAAAATTCTTATCCAAATCTTTCCCCCTCTTTGAATATGTCTGGTCATCGCTCTTCTGGCTGATTCGATTTGCCTGGCGGAAATAAGACCTCCGTCAATAGCCTTCAAACCGAAAGCTCCAAAACTCACCTTACTCCCCCGAGTGGTTTTACCTTTAATCGGACCACCGCGGTGAACCTTTCTGTGTTTAACTTTTCTCGGCATTAACAACATATATTTTTCTTAAATCAATAAATATTATCTAAAATTCTAATTATTTCTTTCCTCAAAAATTTCACCTTTATAAATCCAAACTTTTACCCCGATAGCTCCGTAGGTGGTAGTTGCAGTCGCTCTGGCGAAATCAATATCGGCCCGCAAAGTCTGAAGTGGAATAGTTCCCTTAGATAGCCATTCCTTTCTGGACATTTCCGCCCCGCCCAATCTTCCCGAAATTTCCACTTTTATTCCTTTTACAATCTTATTTTTATCGGCTTGATCCAAGGTTGTTTTTAAAACGCGACGAAAAGGAATTCTTTTTTCCAATTGTTCCGCTACTTGCTGAGCTACAATGGAGGCATTTGATTCAAAATCCTTAACTTCTTTTATGTCAATTTTAATCGCCACTCGACTACCCGAAAAGAAATTTTTCTTCACCGCTTTACTGATATCCTCTATTCCCAAACCGCCCCTACCGATTAAAACTCCGGGACGAGAAGTCAAAATAATAATCTTAATATCATTATCAGATCTTTCTATTTCAACATCCGAGATGGAAGCCTGCTTCCATTTCTTCATGATAAAAGCTCTAAGTCTAACATCTTCTTTAAGATTTCTGGCACAATTTTTACCGCCAAACCATCTTGAACGCCAAGTGGTGGTGATACCTATTCTAAAGCCCTTTGGATTAACTTTTTGTCCCATATTATTCTCTGCAAATTACCAATTTATATGAAAATATCTTTATAAATTGCAATTAATTATTCAAACTCTTTTCTTATATTATTAAATATTATTTCCTCAATCAATATACTTTAACAACTGCCTATTTCTTGGTCCTTCGCTTAACAATGAATTTATTGCTGTATTTCTTCTTATTGCGAGTCTTCTTGCCGAGAGCTATTTTACCCCAAGGAGTTTTAGGATATTTCAATCCGATTCCTTGTTTACCCTCTCCTCCTCCGTGCGGATGATCAACCGGATTCATGGCGCTTCCTCTGACAGTCGGACGAAATCCCAACCATCTTTTTCTCCCGGCCTTACCTATTTTTTCTACTCCGTGCTCAAAATTGCTAACCTGACCGATAGTGGCAAAGCAATTGCTATTTATCAATCTGATCTCTCCCGAGGACATCTTTAATTGGGCCTTATCTCCATCCAAACCCATCAATAAAACACTGGAACCGGCACTTCTGGCCAATTGACCGCCCTTGCCGATAGTCATTTCAACATTGCATAGAGATGTTCCCACCGGAATATTTTTCAATTGCATTCTATTGCCTTTATCAAAAGAAGCTATCTTGTCCGCAATAATTTCTTTGCCGACTTCCATCCCTTCGGAGGCCAAGACATATCTCTTTTCTCCGTCCGCGTAAACAATCAAGGCTAATAAGGCAGAACGATTAGGATCTTTTTCGATAGCAACAACTTTTCCGGCAATGCCCAATTTGTCCTGCTTAAAATCTATAATCCGATATCGGCGCTTATGACCGCCGCCTCTATGACGAACGGAAATTTTTCCGCCGGCTCTCCCTGCGCTCCTATTCAAAGAGGTAAGCAAGGCTTTTTCCGGCTTCTTATTGGTAACACCCTCCGGTTTGATAATGGTCATATTCCTTCGACCGGCGTTATTTCTTTTGTAAACTTTGATTGACATCTTATTTATCTAAAAATTATCTATAATTAAGCAGACTTTCTCTTAAACATGGTCTTGGCCCAACCCTTTTCCCGACTCTCTTTCTTTTTCGCCTCAACTTGGAAATGACTCTTGCTGGACTTTAGAATATCTTTTTTCTTTTCAACTACCTTCTCCACGGTCTGTTCACTCCCCTCGGTTTTTACGCCATCCTTTTTCTCAGCTTTTTTGGCCTTTTTAGCCGCCGTCTTTTTAGCACCTTCCTTGCCTTCCAAAACTATATAAACATGGGAACTTCTTTTGAGAATACTTGAGGCTCTACCGTAAGCTCGAGGCATCCATCTCTTCAGGGTTATGCCCTCACCCACCTGAATATCCCTGATGACCAAAGAATTTCTATCTAAATTAAAATTATTTTCCGCGTTGGCTACGGCGCTCAAAAGCATCTTCTTAACCGGTTCATTGGATTTTTTAACCGTATTATTCAATCTGAAAACAGCTTCCGCAATATCGCAATTCCTAATAATATCCGCGGTTATCCTAACTTTTCGAGGAGATATTCTAATGTTCTTTAATTTTGCTTTAACTTTCATAAAATAAATCTAATAAACTTTGGTTAAAAAATCTAGCTTTTCTTGGCAGCTTTGGCGGCATCCATTTCTTTCTGCTTGGCGGCTTGCTCCAAATCTTTCTGAATCTTTCCGCCGTGCTTAAAGAAAGTTCGAGTAAAAGAAAATTCTCCCAACTTGTGCCCCACCATTTCTTCAATCACATAAACATTGATAAATTTCCTACCGTTGTAAACTCCGAAAGTAAAACCCACCATCTCCGGAACAATCGTGGCTGATCTTGACCAAGTTTTAATAACTTCCTTGTCTCCGGCTTTTTTATTCTTAATCTTATCCAATAATCTTTCGTCTATATACGGACCTTTCTTTAAACTTCTTGACATATTTTCTGTTAACCGGCAACCGATAACCGGCAACCGATAATTTTCCTATTTATAATATTAAAATTATATCTATTCTTAAATTCTTAATTATCCGAAACTATTCAAAAATTTCAATCTTATCTCCCTTCTTGAGTGTTACAATCGCCTTTCTAACTGCCGACTTCATTCCGGTATAACGGCCGAATCTTCTTTTTTTAGAAGGAATATTAACTATATTCACACCAATCACCTTAACATTGTATAGTTTCTCAATAGCAACTTTGGCCTCCCTTTTGGTAACTTTGGCTCTCAAACGAAAAACATATTTATCTGTCGTCATCATTTCCTGCGTCTTCTCGGTAATCCAGGGCTTAATAATGAATTTATAAGCCAAACCGGCTCCCTCTTGAGCAACAATACTGGAAGCGGAAGATTCTTTATCTGCTTTAACAACCGCCGGACTTTTGACAATCGGCTTTTTTTCTTCCTTTTTTTCTGCTTCTTTTTTTTCAAATAGACCCATAAAATTCTAGTTATATTTTTTTTCTAAATACTTTATCGATTCTTCGCTTAAAATCAAATTTTTATGATTCATTATATCCAAAACATTCAAATTATCAATCGGCAAACATTTTACTTTCTTTATATTTCTAACATATAAATAGCTTTCCTTTTCTCCTTGAGCCAAATTAATCAAAACTGAACCTTTCACTTTTAAATTATCCAAACCAACGGCGATATCTTTGGTTTTCTTGTTTTTGGCTTCCAATTTATCCACAACCAAAAGATTTTCGCTTCTCAACTTTTCACTCAAAGCCATCAAAATTGCCTTGGTATTTGATTTTTTATTGATCTTTTTCTTGAAATTTCTATCTTTTTGCGGACCAAAAACAATTCCTCCCCCTCTCCAAATAGGGCTTCTGACTGAACCCGCTCTGGCTCGACCGGTACCTTTTTGCTTCCAGGGCTTCTTACCGCTTCCGGCCACCTCTCCTCTGCCTTTGGTATGAGCAATGGATATCCGCTGATTGGCATCCATCGAGACATAAATTTGATGCAATAAATCGGCATTTAATGGAATATTGAAGACTTTTTCTGAGAGTTCCAAATCCTTAACCTTCTTGCCTTCCAAATTGTATACTATAGTTTTCATCTTTTTTAATATTCAGAATAAATAATACTTTAAAATCCTATTTGGCAACCACTTGGACCAATCGCCCTGTCACTCCCGGCACTGCTCCTTTCAGACCCAAAAGGTTCTTGTCTTTATCCACTAAGGCTACACGCAAATTTTTTACGGTAAAATTATCGCCACCCATTCGACCAGCCATTTTTTTACCTTTCAAAACATGTTCCGGAAAAGCCGAACCGATTGAGCCGGGGGCGCGATGATCATGTCGATGACCATGGGAAGCCGGAGCTCCGGCAAAACCGTGTCTCTTAACTACTCCCTGATAACCTTTGGCCTTGGTTTTTCCCGAAACTTGCACCTTTTCATTCAACTCAAAAATATCCACTGTAATTTCTTTGTCCGCCTCAAAAGAAGTCTTCTCAGCTTCAGTTACTCGAAATTCTCTTGAAATAGATTTTTTCTTTTCATCCCCCAAGCTCAAACAAACGGCGCTATATCCGTCTTTTTCCTTATCCTTCAATCTTTCTATTTTATTGGGCAAACATTCCAAAAGAGTGATATTTAAAGCACCTTTATCCTTATCATAAACAGTCGTCATCCCAATCTTTTTTCCTAATATAAACTTAGCCATCTTGTTTTAATTAAAAACTTCTTATAAAATCATTTCAACAAACAAAAAACTGGACTTCCCGAGCCAGTAAAAACTAAAAAATAAGTTTTTAAATCTTCTGGCTAGTTGAGTATCCTATTGCTTGCGAGCAACGGGACTTTAACTAGTTGTATTTTAAACATTGTCACAAATTCATTTATCAGCAAACAAATACATTATAAGCCGATAAATGAATTTGTGTCAAATTTTTTTTAAATCATTTTCACCTCAATATCCACTCCGGCCGGCAAATCCAAATTGGTCAAATCGTCAATTGTCTTGGATTTCGGATCCATAATATCTATTAAACGCTTATGCACTCTCATCTCGTATTGATCACGGGCATCTTTGTGAACAAAAGTAGATTTATTTACGGTTACCTTATGAATCTCGGTTGGCAAAGGTACAGGACCGGCAATCTGAGCCCCCGATCTTAGCGCTGTTTCAATAATCTTCTTAGCCGATTGATCAATTACCTTATTATCGTAGGCCTTGATTTTTATCCTAACTCTGGATTGTGCTTCTTCTTTTTTATTCATTGTAGTAATAAATTCTACACTATTAATAATTTATTCTCTTTTTTTAAGAGAACTATTCCCCCGTCCGCCCGAGGCGGACAGGTTAAAGTTCGCTCAAATATTTTAATTATTTGATAATTTTTGTTGCAATACCGGCACCCACGGTTCTGCCGCCCTCTCGAATCGCAAATCTCATTCCTTCTTCCATCGCCACATTGGATGACAGTTTAATCTTTAAATTAACAGTGTCTCCGGGCATAACCATTTCTGTTCCTTCCGGAAGTTCAACTTCTCCGGTAACATCAGTGGTTCGAATATAGAATTGAGGCTTATATCCTTTGAAGAAAGGAGTATGTCTTCCGCCTTCCTCTTTAGTTAGGACATAAATTTCTCCCTCAAACTCGCTATGCGGAGTAATTGATCCGGGAGCAGCCAAAACTTGTCCTCTTTCTACGTCTTCCTTCTTGGTTCCTCTCAATAAAACTCCGGAATTGTCTCCGGCGGTACCTTTATCAAGTTGCTTATTAAACATCTCGATTCCGGTAACGGTTGTTTTTTGAGTATCGCGAAGACCGATTATTTCAACATCGGCACCCACTGTCACTGTTCCTCTCTCGATTCTTCCGGTCACCACAGTTCCTCTTCCTTCAATCGAGAAAATATCCTCAATCGGCATCAAGAAAGGTTTTTCAGTGTCCCGAACAGGTTCGGGAATTTTTTCATCCAAAGCATCCATCAAATCGAAAATCGGTTTAGCAGCCGCGTCTTCCGCTCCAGCGGTACTCAAAGCTTGAATTGCCGATCCGCGAATAATAGCAGCATTATCTCCGTCAAACTCATATTTGGAAAGAAGCTCTCTTATTTCTTCCTCCACCAAATCGATTAATTCCGGATCATCCACCATGTCAACTTTATTTACAAATACAACAATATTCGGAACACCCACTTGCTTAGCCAAAAGAATATGCTCTCTGGTTTGAGGCATCGGACCGTCGGTAGCGCTAACCACCAAAATAGCTCCATCCATCTGAGCGGCTCCGGTAATCATATTTTTGATGTAATCGGCATGTCCGGGACAATCCACATGGGCATAATGTCTTTTTTCTGATTCATACTCGCAATGAGCGGTCGCAATAGTAATTCCGCGCTCTCGCTCCTCGGGAGCCTTGTCGATTTCGGAAACATCTTTCTTCTTAGCCAAACCCTTCAAACTCAAAACATGAAGAATGGCTGCGGTCAAAGTAGTTTTACCATGATCAACATGGCCGATCGTTCCCACATTAACATGGGGCTTGGTTCTTTCAAATTTTTCTGCCATATAAATTTGTTTTGCGAGAGAAAAACCACTCTCACATTTTTTATATTTTATTAATTAATTATTTTTTAAATTTTAAAAAATTTACAAAAAACTATGCAACACAAAAACAGATTTCGCTTTATTTAGTATTACTTAATCAATGATAGCATTTTATTTTTTTTTGTCAATAGTCAAAGACTGCCGATTTTTTTAAACTTTTTAACTCAAAAAGGTGATAGCGCTTAATTTTTTAGGGGGGGTGTTGACCCGGCAACACCCCCCCCTTTTTTTTTCTTAGGCGAAAAAAGAAAACCGTCAATTTCGGAAAATCGAAAAAAGAGAATAAATAAATCTCTTCGCCTCTTTTATTTTCCCTTAATTTATTCAAAAGCTCCCTTTTTTTATTGATTTTCGATCTTAAGTTATAGATATCGATATGCCTGCCGCCCTCTCTGCCGGCAGCCGGCGTAATAACTACAACCGACCAATAGTTAAAAGTTAAAATATTGATAAAATACCATTTCAATATACTGATTTTATCTATCCCAAGATAAACAAATTGGCAATATTTCAAACCCTCAACTTTTTTCATGATAGCTATTCCTCTTTCAAATGAAAATAAAAAAGAACTTTTCTTAAATTACCGCTTAAGAATATAAAAAACGGAAGAGATTGTCAAACAAAAAAACCCGACAAAATTTGTCGGGTCTTTTAAAAATATTTTTTATTTCTTTACTCCTCCGCCCACCAACTCCTGAGCGATATTGCCGGGTACTTCCGCGTATCTGGCAAACTCCATTACCGAAGAAGCTCTTCCTTGAGTCATACTGCGAAGCTGGGTAGTGTAGCCAAACATCGAAGACAAAGGCACTTCGGTCTCAATCTCTTTGATAATTGCCGTTCCTTCTCCTTTATCATTAATCTCCTTAATGATTCCTCGACGAGAATTGATATCGCCCACCACATCCCCCATATATTGCTCCGGGACATTGATAACCACTTTCATTATCGGCTCCAATAAAACCGGATTGGCCAATTTGGCCGCCGCCTTGAAGGCCATTGAGCCCGCCACTTTAAAAGCCGCTTCCGAAGAATCGACATCATGATAAGTTCCGTCATATAAAGTCGCTCTGATATCCACCATCGGGAAACCGGCTAAAATTCCGTTACCCATCGCCTCTTTGATTCCTTTTTCCACATGAGGAATAAATTCTTGCGGTATAGCTCCTCCCTTAATTTCATTAACAAATTCAAAAATAGCCTCTTCTGTTTTCTTGCCGGATCTTTTTTCTTCTTCTTTTTCCTCTTCTGTTTTTTCGATTTTAACCAATGGTTCCAATTTAACCCAGCAATGCCCGTATTGTCCGCGACCGCCGGATTGTTTGATATATTTACCCTCGGCTTCGGAAGTACTTTTTATGGTTTCACGATAAGCTACTTGAGGCTTGCCGATATTAGCTTCTACTTTAAATTCTCTTTTCATTCTGTCCACCAAAACATCCAAGTGCAATTCACCCATTCCGGAAATGATTGTCTGTCCGGTTTCTTCATCGGTTCGAACTCTAAAGGTAGGATCTTCTTCGGATAATTTTTTAAGCGCAATACCCATTTTCTCTTGATCGGCTTTGGTTTTGGGCTCAATCGCGATATCAATTACCGGTTCGGGAAAGGTCATTTTCTCCAAGATGACTTTTTTGTCCATATCGCAAAGAGTATCTCCGGTAGTGGTATTTTTTAGACCCACCAAAGCTCCGATTTCGCCCACTCCCAAATATTCAATCTCCTCGCGATGATTAGAATGCATTCTCAAAATTCGACTAATTCTCTCCTTCTCTCCTTTAGTTGAATTATAAACATAAGAACCGGATTTTAAAGAGCCGGAATAAATTCTAAAAAAAGTCACCTGACCCACAAAAGGATCGGTAGCCACTTTAAAAGCCAAGGCGGCAAAGGGTTCGCTCTCGGAAGGATTAATTTTTATTTCATCTCCTGTCTTGACATCCTCAGCTTTAACCGGAGGAAGGTCGATAGGCGCCGGCAAGTAATCCACTACCGCATCCAAAACCAATTGTACTCCTTTATTTCTCAAAGCGGTGCCGGTAAAAACCGGAATTAATTTTACATCAATTACCGCCTTTCTTAATGCTAATTTTAATTCGTCTACGGAAATTTCCTCTCCTTCCAAAAACTTCATCGTCAGTTCATCATCCGTTTCGGAAATCTTTTCCACTAAAACATCTCTCTGGGCCTGAGCCTTCTCCAGAAGTTCGGCCGGAATTTCTTTTTCGATAACATTTTCACCCATCGCTCCTTCAAACTCGTAAGCTTTCATTTTCATCAAATCAACCACTCCGGAAAATTCACTTCTTTCACCAATCGGCATTTGAAGCGCTACAGCTTTCGGACTCAATCTGTCATGGATTGATTTTAGCGCCTTATTAAAATCGGCTCCCTCCTTATCAATTTTATTAATAAAACACATTCGAGGAACCTTATATCTGTCGGCTTGTCGCCAAACTGTTTCACTTTGAGGTTCTACCCCTTCTTTACCGTCAAAAATAACCACCGCTCCGTCCAAAACTCTCAAGGAGCGCTCCACCTCCACGGTAAAATCCACATGTCCGGGAGTATCAATAATGTTTATCTGATGTTCCTTCCAAAAACAAGTGGTAGCGGCGCTGGTAATAGTGATTCCCCGCTCTCGCTCTTGCTCCATCCAGTCCATAGTGGCTTCTCCCTCGTGAACCTCGCCGATTTTATGAGTTATCCCCGTATAATACAAAATCCGCTCGGTCGTGGTGGTCTTGCCACCGTCAATATGAGCGATAATTCCGATATTTCTTAAATTTTTGATGTCCATTTTTTTCTCTACGAATTACTAACTTATACGAATTTACGAATAAACTCAATACAAATTTACAATTCTTTTAAATTTTATTCCTTTTTTAGTAAAATTAATTAATAATCCCAATTTAAGATTTTTAGCCTTTAAATAAGAATAAACTTGATTTATATTTTGCTTCAAGAAATTTTCTCCTTGCTTTAACTCAATAACTATTTTATTCTCATAAAGAAAATCAAAACGATATTCGCCCAAAACTGTTTCGCCCATTTTTAAATTCACTCGCAATTGCTCGACAAATTTCTTTTTATTTTTTCTAAAAATTTCCGCCACCGCTTTTTGATAAAAACTTTCTTTATGCCCATAACCTATCAAATCATAAACCTCATACATCATTCCCACAATTTCATAAACTTCATCGGCAAAAATCAAATCCTTCTTGGTCTTCATTTTTAAAAGTTTTATTATTCAGAATATTTTCTTATTCGTAAATTCGTATAAATTCGTAATTGGTAGTAATTAAGCGAAATGCGCAAAAGCTCTGTTGGATTCGGCCATCTTGTGAACATCTTCTTTCTTTTTCATCGCTGCGCCGTTTTTTTCCGAAGCTTCCAAGAGCTCATCCGCCAATTTGGAAGGCATACTTTTACCTTTTTTCTTTTGGCAAGCCTCTTTGATCCAAGTCATTGCCAAAGCTTGTCTTTTATTGCCGGAAACTTGAACCGGAACCTGATAATTGGTTCCGCCCACCCGCTTGGATTTAACAACCAATAAAGGGGAGACATTTTTCACCGCTTGCTCGAAAACATTCAAACCTCCTTTTTGGGTTTTCTCGTGAATAATATCAAAAGCCTCGTAGATAACTTTTTCCGCTACGCTTCTTTTTCCATCTTTCATTATCGAACCGATAAATCTTCCGAGTAAAATATTTCCATATCTGGAATCGGCTTTCCAGTGACTGGGGAATTTTCTTTTTCTTCTTGGCATGTTTTTCTCTACGAATTACGAATATTATACCTGCCTACCGGCAGGCAGGCGAATATATTACGAATCGCTTAAAATTTTAATTCTAATAAAAAATATTACTTAAATTATCTAAAAAAATTTATTCAGATTTTTTCGGTCTCTTGGCTCCGTATTTGCTGCGCCCTCTGTTTCGACCGTCCACGCCGGCCGTATCCAGCACACCTCTCACGATGTGATATCGCACACCCGGCAAATCCTTTACTCTTCCTCCGCGAATCATCACGATGGAGTGCTCTTGCAAATTGTGTCCGATGCCGGGGATATAAGCGGTAACTTCCATCCCGTTGGTCAATCGAACTCTGGCGATTTTACGCAAAGCGGAATTCGGTTTTTTGGGAGTGGTGGTTTTTACGCTCAAACAAACCCCTCTCTTGAAGGGTCCTTGCGAATCCGTCGGCTTGTTTTTCAAAGTGTTGAAAACATAAGACATTGCCGGTGATTTGGTTTTCTTTTTAACGGTTTTTCTCGGTTTCTTTTTGAGTTGATTGATTGTTGGCATTACTTCTTATTTATATAGCATAACTTCCACCTCCGGGATAGGTATACCACACTAAAAAATTAATTTCACTAATAAAAAAGTGCTATTACATAGCGCAAAACCATAATATACAAAAGTTGGATTTTTGTCAAATGAAAAGATAGAACAATCGGCAATCAGTCATCGGTAATCGTTAATTTTCCAGGGCAACCAAGAAACTAATAACTGACTCAAGTCTGAAATTTTCGCCTTCCTCCTTTTAAGCTATTTTTGTGTAAGTAATTAATTACTTACATAAAAAAATATCTTCATCTCTTCACCTATTAAGCCTGACTGCAAAATTAAAAGCGTAAAAATAATTTCTCCAAGATTTTCAAAGCTATTTAAGCTATATTTTACCGTATTGCTTTTATCATAATCACTCTTAAAAAATTATTTAATCACCTCTACAATCCTATTTCCAATATGTATTCCACTGGAAAAATTCTTCTCTAATTCACTATTTCCTTTATGTCTGCTTCCTAAAATCTTAAGATATTTTTTTCATTTCTCGCATAAACCTCAAAAACGACTTCGGGATACCCAATTATTCCGAAATCCACGGGAGTTTTATCTACCCCAAAATCTTTTATTTCTATTTCTTTGTCGATTAAATAAACACCGTCTCCAGATTTCAAAATTTTTAATAAATTATCTCTCATGGAATCATCTACAAAAAATATATTATTAATTATCGGTTGCCTCTTAAAATACTCACCCTCTTTTTTAAATCTCAATGAACTCACGTCGCCGGTCAAAAAATATACAGAACCATTTTTTGTTTTAAAAATATTTTTAAAACAATCTTTCTTTAACATCAAATCTTGCATCAGTTCCAAATCCATTTCTCTAACCAGTTTTAAACTAAAACCTTCTTCGTCTTCAATCCTATCAAGCTTATATGCATTTTCTTTGATCAGCAAATTCAAATCGACCCTGGAAATATTTATTTTTTCCGGTAAATTCTGATTGTTAATAAGCTGCGATTCTTTTTCTGGCATAAAAAAGTTATCAAATCCAATTATTTTTTATCAATTCATCATACACCGCCCGAGTCTGGAGATCTTTCCTTAACTCATCATTATGCAAGGGTCCGTCTAAGTCAAATATGGAACCGACCCTATTATTTTCATTAAATAAATTATTCTTTTCCAGTACAGAATCTAGTTGCTCTATATTTGATATAACATAGATATCATAGCCCGTTTTTTCATCCGCAATAATTTCCACATCGTCAAAGCTCTCCGATTTTTTGCCCTTCTTACTTAAATCAATCCAAACAGGAAATATTTTAACCTCGGGATAATTCTCCTTAATAACATCAACCGCTTCGATCAAATTTTTCTTCGTATCCTCAATAATAAATATTGTACTTATACCCTTTTCCTTAAATTTATCAACCATCTGCGGCACTCTGCTCATCTTATCCTCAGTAGCGACAATAGACATCACCTCACCGTGGTGAACCCCTCTTTCCCGAGCAATCTCTCGCCTGACTTGATTATAAAATTTGGCCGAACCCATTTTTTTAAGCTGTTCTTTGGAGCCGGGAATATTTTTATCCGGATAACCGCCCACATCCCCTTTGGTCCAAATAAAAGTATGCTCGCTCAAAGAGAGTACTTCCTTAAAAACTTCTCTCGCTTCCCTTGGAAAAGTTCTATCATAGGAAACCTTATTTGTCATAGCATGACGAATTTTTGCTATAAATTCCTCTTCACTTGGAATCTCTCCTTTAAAATCGGAAAGTGCTCGCTTTAAAAAAGACATTCTTTCCGGATATTTGTCATTGGTCGCCACAAACTCTTCTATCTTATCCGGAAAATACAAGGCGTAATATAATTTCCTGGCACTTTCATAAATATTTACCGCACCCAATTTTTCCGTGGTATCCGCTCGACAAATCACCATCTTTTCTTTAAGTAGATCCAGTCTGGCTTTTTGTAAATCGTCCTTCGGTATCTCCGATAGCTTGGAATTATCGGAATTGTTTGGCGCATAATTTTCATTAAAATTAATTTTTTCCATCTTTCTAAATCGGGATATTTCTAAAAAATATCTCCTATATAATATTTTTTAAAACAATTTCTACCAACTCGTCCAAGTTTTTATCTGTCTCAATGTTTATTTTTTTTCCGGGAATTGAACTGTAATCATAATTTCCGGAGATTATCTCCCGCTCCGAGTCATGATGAGCCTCGTGTCTCTCTCTATTTAAAGACCTCTTGTTTCTAATGCTTTCCTCTACACTGCAAATAACGCTATAAATATCCACACCGTACATCTTTTCCCACTTCCTAAATAAATCATATTCTTCTTTAAAGTTAAAAGGCGCTTCTATCATTATGTCTATGCCGTTTTTTATTTGTTCTTCTGCCAAGTGCAATATTACGTCAACCGAAGGCTTTCCGATTCTTTTACTATCCTCTAAGGAACTCATCTTCATTGATTCATAAAATTTTTCTTTTACGGAATCTTTATGAAGACAAACTATGCCGACTCGCTTGGAAACCTCATCGGAAAGAGTTGTTTTTCCCGATCCGGGTATTCCGCAAAAAATTACCAACTTGGACATATAGTTTCTTTAATTAATTACTTACACAAAAATATCCTCATCTCGTCACCTATTAAGTCTGGCTGCAAAATTAAAAGCGTAAAAATAATTTCTCCAAGATTTTTCCGTTGAACCATATTCGTTATTAAAAAAGAAATAATCCGCTAGCGCCTCTCGGAGACGTAAAAGTTCCCTAAGTTTTGATTTATTTCTTTCATCCTCTATTGTAAAATCCAAAAGCTCCAAGGCCCTTTCAAAAGCCAAGGTGGAATATTCCAGATTGTCTTTTTCTTTCCATCTCAAGGCCCTCTCAACTTCACTTCCGACATTGGCCATCTGCTCAAAAAAGGAAAGATTTTTCCACCCGCCGCCGGCTAATTTTTTGTGTTGGATTTTCATTTTATTTTTCCACTAATTTATTAACTATCTTTATCATATTCCCACACTCCCAAATTCCCGAATTCTCAACTCTCTATCACCGCTTTGATTCTTCGCACGCCGGCGGAACTGGATTCCTCTTTCTGGATTTTAAATTTTCCCTTAATGTCTCCGGTGTTTGCTACGTGCGGACCGCCACAGATTTCATTGGAAAACCCTTTTATTTCATAAACCTTTACCATCTCTCCGTACTTATTTTCAAATGCTCCTTCGGCTCCGCAGTTTTTAGCCTCAGTCAATTTCATCTCAGTCATTTTTACCGGCAACTTGGCCTCGATAGCGCTATTGACAAAATCCTCCACCGCCTTTTTTTGCTCGTCGGTTAGTTTTTCCGGATGAGAAAAATCAAATCGCAAACGCTCACCGTTGATATTGGAGCCTTTTTGATGTACATGCTCGCCGAGAACTTTGCGAAGTCCCGCCAACATCAAATGCGCCACTGTATGCAGTTGGGTGGTTTCTTCTTTATTATCCGCCAATCCGCCCTTAAACATTCCCGCGCTGGCGGTGCGAGAAAGCTCTTGGTGTTTTTTTATTTTTTCATTAAATAAATCAACTGCATTGTCATTTATTAAAATATTTTTCTTTTTTAATTCCTCTACTGCCAATTCTATCGGAAAACCATGTGAGGTGTATAATTCAAACAGTTTGTCCGCAACGGCATCATTATCACCCGGAACGAGCTCGATATTATCAGTCACTGTTTGAGATTTTGAATCATTTATTTTAAATTTATTAATCTCAAATATTCCTCTTTCCAAAGTTTTTCTAAATTTCTCTTCTTCTTTTTTCAATTCCTCCAAAATCCGCTCGTTTAAAACTTCCGGAAAAATTTCTCCGTACATATCTTGCACCGCCTTGGCGATTTCAACGGTAAAATTATTTTTAATTCCCAACAGATGCCCCTGACGAATCGCTCGACGAATCAAACGACGCAGGACATAACCTCGCTCCGTATTGGACGGCTCCACCCCGTCGGCAATAATGAAAACTCCGGCTTTAATATGATCGGCGATTATTCGCATCGATTTTTTGGTCTCCTCGCTTTCGGAATATTTTTTACCGGAAAGTCTTTCAATCTCCTTGATAATCGGGATAAACAAGTCCGTATCGAAAACGTTTTCTTTGCCCGAAAGAACCGTAATCGTCCTCTCCAGTCCCATTCCGGTATCGACATTTTGCTGGGTCATCTTTTCAAACCCACCTAATCGGTCGGCAGACTTTCCCGGCGCCAGCTTATTAAACTCCATAAACACATCATTCCAGATTTCCATAATTCTGAAATCATCCACCCACTCTTCGTGAGTTTTGCTGGCCAAACTTCCTTCTTTCGGTCGCACATCATAAAACATTTCACTGCACGGACCGCAAGGTCCGGTTTCTCCGGCCGGTCCCCACCAATTATCCTCCGCGCCCAGGAGAAAAATTCGAGAATCTTCTCGGGCCTTCTCTCCCTTAGCGCATATTCCCGCTTTGATTCCCGCTTTTTCAAATTGCTCTTTCCAGATCTTGATCGAAACTTCATCCACCGGAGAATTTTCATCCCCGGCAAAAACCGTTACATAGATTCTATCGGCATCCAGACCCAACCATTTTTTATCGGTCAAAAATTCCCAACTCCACTCGATCGCTTCTTTTTTGAAATAATCTCCCAACGACCAATTACCCAACATTTCAAAAAAGGTCAAATGTCGATTATCTCCCACATCTTCAATGTCTCCGGTCCGAATACATTTTTGACTGTCCGCCAAACGAGTTCCTTGAGGATGCTTTTCTCCCATCAAATAAGGCACCAAAGGATGCATACCGGCGGTGGTAAATAAGACCGTCGGATCGTTTTCCGGCACAACCGGCGCGCTGGGGATAATAGCGTGCTTTTTGGATTTAAAAAATTCCAGATATTTTCGACGTATTTCTTTGGCTGTCATAAGGGTTATATTTAGTATTTAGAATTTAGTATTATGTATCGAGTATCATTTAAGATAAAAAAACTTAAGACATTTTCTTAATTGCGAATAAATTTTTACTTACCCACAGGGGGTTAATTCAAACTTAAAAAAATCGAAAAATTATAATAATATCTAAAGAATTCCGAAATCAAATCCACCCTCCAGCCTAGCACAAATGGTTCGATTTTTCAAACAAAAAATTTATCTTATTTTATTTTTAATTTCCGAATATTCGGCCGAACCAAATCCCAATCGAAAGTCTTTGTGTGTTTTTAATTGACTCTCAACATCATTTACTGTTATTTTTCCGCCGGTCAGATCGTTTTCAATGTTGCGAATCAAATTTCTATGGCTGTCATAAATCGGAATATTCTTCTTTTGGGCGGCGCTCAACACCGCTTCTCTTAATTTAAAAGCTTTCATTTTTTTAAAAATTAAAAAATTAAATCTCTCTGACATCGTTTTCTCTGCGTTTAATCTCCTGCTCCAACTCCCTGATCTCATAACGCAACTCTTCCAAATTGTGATTTTTACTCTTGATCTGAAAATCAATATCCGACGAAAGCCTGATGCATCTGTTTATTTCTTCCTCGATACTTTTGCGGGTTTTTTTGCGATCTTCCAAACCCGCCATCAACCGGTTAATCTCATTGTCAATCGCCCGCAAACGACCCTTGCGACTATCCAAATCATCCTCTACTTTTTCCCTTTCTTTGCCTTTGTAAATATTTTCAAGATTTTCCTTTTCTAATCGGGATTGCAAGCGATGCAAGTTTTCCCTTTTGGAAATCAAATCCTGACGCAGAGAAGACTTGTGCATCCGCAATTCTTTTTCGCTCATTTCCTCAACCGATTTTTTTTTGTAATCCATTTTTTTAGCCTAAATAATTATTCCGCCTCCCAAAACTTCACCATCGTCCCCATAAAAAACCGCCGACTGACCGGGGGTGACGGCTTTTTGATTTTTCTTAAATCTAACTTTATAAAAACCGGGATTTTCTTCGGTTATTATAGCATATTCCTGAGAGTTATGGTATCGAACTTTAACCTTGGACTCCAGTGGAAATTTTAAATCGGGAGAAATCCAATTAACCTCCCCCATCTTAAAAGAATTATCGGGACAATTCAAATCTTCGGGATTATTGGAAACCACCAACTGATTTTTGTCTTGGTCTTTTTTGATTACATAATAGGGTCCGTCTCCGCCCAGGTTAATACCTTTGCGCTGCCCAATAGTATAAAAATGCAAACCGTCGTGCTCTCCCAATTTCCCACCTGATTTATCAACAATTTCCCCGGATTTATTTCTTATTTTTTGGCCGATAAATTTTTTGAAATCATTGTCCGGAATAAAACAAATATCCTGAGACTCCTTTTCATCCCTAAGTTCAAAATTATTTTTTTGCGCAATTTGTCGCACTTCGGTTTTCAAGTATTCTCCCAACGGAAAAACAATTCTTTTGAGCTGGGTTTGATTTAAACGATAAAGAAAATAACTCTGGTCTTTATTTGAATCACAAGCAATCAGTAATCGGTAACCTGTAATCTGTAATTTACAATTTGTGCTTTGATTCTTTGTTAATTCTTCTTTAATTTTTAATTTTTCATTTTTAATTTTTAATTCGCGTACTCGCGCATAATGACCAGTGGCAATTTTATCTATGCCAAATTTATCTGCTTCTTCGATCAAGATCTTGAATTTCATTTCCGGATTGCAAATCACGCACGGATTAGGGGTGATTCCCGCTTCATAATCCGCCACAAATTTATCGATTATTTTTTCTTTGAATTCTTTTTGGGCATCAAATTTACAGATAGGAACATTTAATTTGTCCGCCACTTTTTGAGCTTTCTCAAAATCTCGCTCGCTTTTCTCTCCGCCGATAAAATCGATAAAAAGTCCGCTGACTTCATAACCCGCTTTTTGCAACAACCAAACCGCCGCCGCCGAATCCACTCCGCCGGACATCCCGACTAAAACTTTCTTATCACCTTTTTGCATATAAATAATAAATTTATTATCATAACTTCAATGCTAACAAAATAATTTTAAATTGCCAAAAAATAAAATTCAAAAAATATGCTCGCAAAAAATAAAACAAGTTATTTAAATCTTCCCATTCTCTTTTTAAAAAGTACGTACTCGAGTACGTACTTTTTTTAAATCTAAATCCAGTCTTTTTTCTTCAAGCCGGCATGAGCCGCGTTGCGTTGCGCCTCCTGCTTACTGGCTCCGTCTCCTTGGGCGATTAATTCTTTGCCGATATAGACTCCTACGGTAAAGTTTTTATCATGATCGGGTCCTTGCTCCTTAATAACTCTATAAGAAGGCGTTTCTTTGAATTCTTCTTGAGCTTTCTCTTGGAAATAACTCTTGGGATCGAGATAAAGTTTCTCTTCGAGAACTTCGTCCATTTTAACCAGAACATTGTCTCGAATAAAATCAGCCGCCTTGGCATATCCCTGATCGAGATAAATCGCGCCGATAATCGCTTCAAAAGCGTTGGCTAATAGATATTGGCGCGCGCGTCCTTTGTCGCTAGCCTCCCCCTTACTCATCATGATATACTCCTCCACCCCCAAATTTTGGCAAATCTTGGCCAGCATTTCTCCGTTTACCAAGGCCGCTCGCCAACTGGTCATTTCACCCTCCGGATTGTTGAAGTTTTTAAACAAAAAATCCGTCACCACCAACTCTAAAACCGCGTCTCCCAAAAACTCTAATCTCTCATTATGATTCAATTTATATTTTCTGTTTTCATTTAAATAAGAACGATGAGTCAAGGCTTCTCTCAATAAATCGAGATTATTAAAATCTATTTCTATTTTTTTGGCAAAATCCTCTACTAACATTGAGTTAAAATTTCTAATTACAAGCCTTTAAAAAAATCGTCTCCAAAAGACGAATGTTTAAAATCTTTTAATTAAAAATATTTTTAAAAATTAATTATTTTCTTCTATGATTTTTTTGTTGTCTTCTTCTTTCTTGCGTTCTTTCTCCTTAACTTCCTTTTTTCTTTTATCGTCGTCTTTCAAGGGCTCGCCCATTTCACGATAAATCGTCCCCAAAACTCCGTTGACAAATTTGGAAGAATTCGGTCCGCCAAAAGTTTTGGCCAATTCGATCGCCTCGTTGATCGCCACCTTTGGAGGCACACTACCATAATTTCCGTAAAGTAATTCATAAATCCCGATACGCAAAATATTCCTATCCACCACCGTAATTTGGCTCAACGGCCACTCGGGAGCACACTGTTCGATAAGCTCGTCAATGTCGGTTTGATTTTTTATCACACCCTCGACCAAAGACAAAATCAGATCGGTTTCTTCGATTCCCACCGCCAAATCTTTGATATTTCTATCTACGATATCCAAAATGCCCTCATTTTTTTCACCGTTAAAATCCCATTCGAACAAGGATTGCATTGCGATTGATCTTTGAAGACGTCTATTGGCCATTTTAAAATACTTAAAGCCCGCAGGCTCAAAAAATTATTTTTATTTTTTCTTTTTGGAAACTTTTATCACTTCCTTACCTTTGTAAAAACCGCACTCGGGACAAACTCGATGAGGCATTATTTCTGCTTCGCAATTGGAACATTTAACCGATTGAACTTTAGCGATATTCTTTATTTTAACTGTTTGCCCGGCTCTTCTTCGGCCTTTTCTGGCGGTATTGTGGCGTTGCTTTGGTACTGGCATATATTTATCTTCACTATACAATTAATCTTTTACTGTTTAAATTTAGCACTACTTTTCATTTTTGGCAAGAGGAAGCTGGAAACAATTAAAAATGTATAATTAATAATTGAGGATAAAAGAGATTGAAATTATTAATTATTTCTTCCATCTGTTATTTATCGCATTTCTCACCGGGGCGAAAGTCCGGCGATGAATCTCGCACGGACCGAATTCTTTGAGCGCTTCAATGTGAATCTTGGTGCCGTAGCCTTTGTGTTTGGCGAATTGGTATTGGGGGTATTTCTTATCGAATTCGCCAAGCATTCTATCCCGAGTCACTTTAGCGATTATTGACGCGGCCGAAATAGATTTGACCGATTTATCTCCGCTCACAATCGACTTTTGCTCTATGGAAAAATTGGGAATAATTTTATCTCCGTCAACCAAAACAATCATTCGATTATTTTTTTCCGACGCCAGTTTATTTTTCAAATCCCCTATGGCTTTTTTCATCGCCAAAAAAGTAGCCTCCAAAATATTTATCCGATCGATGGTTTGATGATCGCAAATCCCCACTCCCACATAAAAATTTCGCATAATAAAATCAAAAACTTCCTCTCGTCTCTTTTCGCTCAACTTCTTGGAATCCTTGATCAAATCCCACATTTTTTCTTCATCTGAAATTTTATTACTTGCCTTTTCTCGGTCATTTAAAACCGGCTCCTTGGCGGAAGAGGTTTGTTTTTTTGAGTTTGTTTGTAACTTGTAATTTGTAATTTCTAATTTACGGGCGACTACCGCCGCCGCTACCACCGGTCCGGCCAGCGGTCCTCGTCCGGCTTCATCCACGCCAATCACAAAATCAAAGCCTTCCGTCAAAAGCCTTTCTTCCAAATCAAAAGTCGATATCATTTTTTCTTTTGTCATATTGATAATTTTACACTATTTGAAGGAAAAATAAAAAGCGACCCGACCTGCACGATGCGCAAGCCGGGTATTAACCCAAAAATCAGAGACTAAATCTGACTACAAACTCGAATTGCAGCCTCTCTCATATTTTCAGCCTTGTAAATAGCCGAACCGACAATGGCATGCCACTCTCCGGATATAATCTTGGCACACTCACCAATATCTCCTCCTTGAGATATAAAGCCGGGGGCATAAAGAGCATAGTTTTCATGGCCAACCTCCCCGTTAAGTAATTCAATCACTTTCTTAAGACCACCAATCCGCCTTGGTGATCCGGGAACAACAAAGTGCTTTATGCCCATCTCTATGGCTTTTTGATAAATCTTATAGGGAGCATTTTCAACAATATAGCCATTCTCACTTTGCAAAAATCCCGGATGAGTCATTACTCCACCAATGATAACATTGAGTTTGACTTCCAGGCAGGCCTCAGTCCAGGCCTGCTGAGTAACCGGTCCGGTAAAAGGAAATAAAATTACCGTATCCACTCCGGCGTCCAACATTGATTGTGCAAATATTTTTCCTGTCTCCGGTATGTCATTACCGGCTTTTTGAAAATCAAAAATAATCTTCTTATTCTGTCGGCTACGCGCATTGGATTTTTGAATTATTTCTACCACCCTTCGGAGACCCAAAAAAGCTAGGGAAAAACCCAATTTATAACCTCCGATTGAGGAAATATCAATAGTACAATCCACTAAATTATACAAATCATTGATATTGCCTACATCCGCTGCCACAATAATACTTCTTTCGGCTGAGATAATTCTGTTTTCCTTTTTCATCTTTGACACTCCACTTTTTAGAAAATATTAAGAGCTACCCTTATCCGAATAAAACCTATCATTTCAACATAGCAAAGTCAATCCCGTTTGACTTTTAAAAGCTATTCTGAAAAAATAAAATTAGTTATTTAACTCATTCAACCGGAGGGGAAATTATGCTGAATAATTTTTTTATCACTATTTTGATTTGCGCAGGTATCGTTGTTTTATTTTCATTTCTTTCTATTGCGGCATGCCTCCTTGCAATCTTGACATTATTTATCTTATTTATGATCTTCAGTCTACCTCCGGTTGTCATATTGGTTATCATATTTTTTTCATTCTTCTTACCGGTGACCCGCTACTTCCTCGAAAAAGCTCGGAAAATTTATTTATTCAACCCTCAGATTTATCCGCGAGATTATTCTCGAGAATTATCCTGGATTTGGAGACCATATTTTTAACCAAAAAGCGAGAGCTTTCAAAAAAACACCCGAAAAACATCGATTTTTCCGGTGTTTTTTATTTTAAAATTTCATGCTATAATAAAAAACGGTTAAATATTTATTTCTTGCAAAACCCATTGAGCAATCAGGGCTATGAAGAAATGAACCAAAAAAATGAAAAATAATTATTATCACAAATTGTGCCTTTTTCTTTTTGAATAAGGTTTTTATTTTATCTAAATATGGAAAAAACAAAGTTTACCCATCTCCACGTTCATAGTCATTATTCCCTCTTGGACGGTTTGGCTAAAATAGACGATCTTATCAAAAGAGCTCAAGAATTGGGAATGGATTCCTTGGCTTTGACCGATCATGGCGTGATGTACGGAGTGGTGGAATTTTTTATCAAAGCCAAAGAAGCCGGCATCAAGCCGATTATCGGTTGTGAAATGTATCTCACTCCCGGCAGTCGCACCAGCAAAAATAATACTGTCGAAGATAAAACCCGCCATCATTTGACTCTATTGGTAAAAAACGAAAAAGGTTACAAAAACCTGATGAAATTGGTTTCCATTGCCCATCTGGAAGGTTTTTATTACAAACCCCGAATCGATAAGGAAGTTTTGGAAAAATATTCCGAAGGATTGGTCTGTATGAGCGGCTGCATCCAAGGAGAAGTCCCTCAGGCTGTTATCAAAAAAAGTTATGCCGAAGCCAAAGAAAAAGCACTATGGTACGAAAAAGTTTTCGGCCGAGGCAATTTTTTTATGGAATTGCAACATCATCCGGGACAAGAAGATCAAAAAATCGCCAACGAAGGGATGAAAAAAATTTCCAAAGAAACCGGCATCCCCGTAGTGGCTACCGGCGATATTCATTACACCAAACCGGAAGACGCGGAAACTCAAGATATCTTGCTTTGCATCCAAATGAATCGCAAGGTTCAAGAGAAAGATCGCCTGAATTTGATGGATTTTCATCTTTATATGAAGTCTCCCGAAGAAATGGAAGAAGTTTTTAAAGATGTTCCCGAAGCGCTTGAGAATACTCAAATCATCGCTGACAAATGCAACTATGAAATCCCGCTGGGAGAAATTCAGCTCCCCTATTTTGAAGTGCCGGAAGGATTTGACGATAAAAGCTATCTCCGCCATCTGACCGAAAAAGGTTTAAAAGAGAAATTCGGCGACAACATCACCCCCGAACACCGCCAAAGAATGGAATATGAATTATCCATCATTGAAAAAATGGGTTATCCTTCATACTTTTTAATCGTCCAGGACTTTGTCAACTGGGCCAGAGAACAAGGCATCGTGGTCGGTCCGGGTCGAGGAAGCGCCGCCGGAAGCTTTGTTTCCTATTTGGTCGGAATCACCAATTTGGACCCGATAAAATACGACTTACTCTTTGAAAGATTTCTCAATCCGGAAAGAATCTCTATGCCGGATGTGGATATGGATTTTGCCGACGATCGAAGAGATGAAGTTTTAGGCTATGTCCGCCAAAAATACGGCGAAGATCATGTCGCTCAAATTATCACCTTTGGAACGATGGCGGCGCGCGCAGCCATTCGCGATGCCGGACGAGCCTTGGATTATCCTTACGATTATTGCGATAAGACCGCCAAAATGATTCCGATGTTTTCCACTATCGAAGAAGCGCTGGAAGATGTGCCGGAATTTAAAAATTTTTATCAATCCGACAAAGATGCTAAAAAATTAATTGACAGCGCCAAAAATTTGGAAGGGGTGGCTCGCCATGCTTCGATGCACGCTTGCGGAGTGGTAATTACCAAAGAACCGGTCACCAATTATTCGCCCTTGCAAAAAATTACCGGAAAAGAAGAAGGGGTGGTAACACAATACTCCTCTTCCACCAAAAGCAGTTATGTGGAAAAAATAGGACTTTTAAAAATGGACTTTTTAGGACTCAAAAACTTAACCATCATCCAAAACGCTATCAATATAATCGCCAAAACCAAAGGAGTAAAAATCGATATCGAAAAAATTCCGCTCGATGATGAAAAGGCTTACAAGCTGTTGCAAGAAGCTCGCACCACCGGAGTCTTTCAACTTGAATCCTCCGGCATGAAACGCTATCTTAAGCAACTAAAACCAACCAATTTGGAAGATGTAATCGCCATGGTGGCGCTTTATCGACCCGGTCCGATGGATTGGATTCCGGATTTTATTGATCGCAAACATGGGAGAAAAAGAATTGAATACATTCATCCCAAACTGGAACCGATTTTAAGTAAAACTTACGGGGTAGCGGTTTATCAGGAGCAAGTAATGCAAATGGCTCAAGCTTTAGCCGGCTATTCTCTGGGGGGAGCGGATATGCTCCGAAAAGCGATGGGTAAAAAAATCCCCGAACTGATTCAAAAAGAAAAAATAAAATTTATCGAAGGAGCGGTGAAAAACGGAGTCAATAAAAAGGATGCCGAAAAAATTTTCGCCTTTATCGAGCCCTTCGCCGGTTACGGTTTCAACCGCAGTCACGCCGCTTGCTATGCTCTAATCGGTTATCAAACCGCCTATTTGAAAGCTTATTATCCGGCCGAATTCATGGCCGCTTTAATGACTTCGGATCAAGGCAATATCGAAAGAATCGCTATTGAAGTGGAAGAAGCCAAGGATATTGGAATTCAAGTTTTGCCTCCCAATGTTAATGAGAGTTTCGGAGAATTTGCAGTCATAAAAAATGAAGAAACGGAAGAAGAAAATATTCGCTTTGGACTAAAAGCTATTAAAAATGTCGGCCATCCGGTAGCGGATAAAATCGTAGCCGAAAGAAAAAGAAACGGTCCCTATAAATCCCTGGCTGACTTTTTAGAGAGGGTGGTTAGTAAAGATCTTAATAAAAAATCCATCGAGGCTCTGGCTAAAGTGGGAGCTTTGGATGATTTGGGGGAGCGCAATCAAATTATTGAAAATATTGAAAATATACTAAATTTTTCCAAAAACATTCAAAAATTAAACAATTCCAGTCAAAACAGTCTTTTCGGAGCAATGCAAATCAAAGCCCCCACCATTGAATTGACCCCGAGTTTGCCGGCTTCCAAAAATCAAAGATTGCACTGGGAAAAGGAGTTGCTCGGACTCTATGTTTCGGATCATCCTATTTCAGAATATCGGGAATATTTTGAAAAAATGGCCACCCCTATCAACCAACTCAATCAAGCAATGGTCGGAAGAAATGTAAAAGTCGGAGGAGTAATCACTAAGACCCAAAAAATAATCACTCGCCGAAAACAAAATATGGCTTTTGTTACTGTTGAGGATTTGAGAGGTCGGATAGAACTCTTGGTTTTCCCCAATGTTTTGGAAACCACCGGCGCCACCTGGCAAGAAGAAAAGATAATAATCGCCGACGGAAAACTTTCCGACAAAGACGGAAGTTACAAGATAATTGTCGACGATGCCAAAATAATCAACGAGCAAGAAGTGGCAGATTTTAAAAGAGTTTTGGCTACCCAAGAAAAAAACCAAAAACCGATTGAAAAATTAAGCGCCCGCAAAATATCAATCACCCTCCCCGTCCTGGCCGACAAATCAATTATTGCCCGACTATCACAAGTTTTTGATACTTGCAAACCGGGAGAAACCAAAATATTTCTAAATATAAACGGCACCACCGTTCAAACCGCTTACGAAATAGAGCTAGACAGTCAAATATTAGAAACCGTTAAAAATATCCATTCGGAAATAAAAATAGAATTAACTTGACAAATTGAGCAGACTTTTCGGTTGCTATTGCTATTTTTTCTGTTTTTTGCTATAATTAATTTAGCTTGTTCGTGCATCTTTTTAGTTTTATTAATTAGTTAAGTTTCGTACGCGGTCGAAGCAAGATAGTAAATCAAAAAAATTTGATTATTCGGAATCAAATAAGAATAATCAAAAGACAAATATGGCAAAAAAATTATATGTTGGCAATCTTCCTTACACTGTAAAGGATGAAGATTTGAATCAACTTTTTTCTCAAGCCGGAGCAGTTGAATCGGCTGTCATCATCAATGACAGAGCCACCGGTAGAAGTAAAGGTTTCGGATTTGTTGAAATGTCCAATGACGACGAGGCTCAAAAAGCTATCGATATGTTCAACAGTCAAGAAATTGAGGGAAGAAAATTGACTGTCAACGAAGCTCGCCCAATGCAACCTCGGGAAGACCGCGGTGGTTTCAGAGGGTAAGAGAAATCAAAAAAACTTAAAAGCATCCGCCTCAAGCGGATGTTTTTTTATTTGACTAAAGACAATATTTCGTTTAAGTTATCGATAGTCTTGCAGTTCCTTAAACAAAAAATTTTGGGAGACGGCCGATGTTTAAACAGAAATATACTTGCTTTTTCAGAACCCTTCAAGAGTTTAACGATTACGCCTTGGAGATTGAGGCGGAAAAACAAAGAATTTTATTTGAAATTTTAAACTCACGAAATAAGATTGGGATTGCCAAAATAAGCCTCCGCCAAAAACACAATTCAACCTCCAAGCAAAAAGAGATTATTCAATTTTATTTAAATAAAATATTAAAAGAATTAAAAATCTCAATCAAATTGGAGGAGGACCTGGAATTTATCCAAGAGGAAGAGGATTTTTTAAGAAGAGATCGTGCTCGATTTATCACCTTTATTAAAAACTTTTAAAAACCACACCGAGAGGATTCTCTTATGAAAAAAGAACCCGATCCGAAATCCCTTTACCGTGAAGCGCGAAAAAATTTCTCGCGCCTGAATTTTGAAATCGGACTGGAAAAAAACAATCTCCTTAAGCAAAAAAAGGCTCTCCGAGAAACCGGAGGATATTTAATAAAAACCTCCCAAAAAACGATGATAAAATTTTGCCTCAACAATATCATCGAGAGCCTGAAGAGAATCATCCGCCTAGAGGAGGAGTTGGAATTCCATCACCGGGAAATTTGCGATTTGGATATTTTGGTCAAATTATCCGGCGAATCGCATCGGAAAATCAAAAGCCCCTGAAGCTCAAAAGCTCCGGGGGATTTTTAATAAAAAATACTTTCCAAATGCCTGATCTCCTCCGCCTTATCCCCTTTCAAAAGGATGCTTACGGCGTCAAAGCGATAAGGATGTTCCCAAAGATTTTTTTCTCGAATATAATCTCGAGCGATTTTTTGCAATTTGTGCAGTTTTTGCCGAGTAATGTTTTCTTCCGGCAAAATTATTTTTTCCGCCCCAACCACCCTGGTCTTAACTTCTATAAAAATTATCTCTCCCTCTTTTTCAGCAATGATATCAATTTCACCTAAGCGCCGGCCGAGTTTGTTTTGATAATTCCTTTCAATAATCCTGAATTTCTTCTTTTTTAAATATTTTACCGCCCAATCCTCGCCTTGCTCTCCGATGCTTTTTTGATTTTTTTGCCAAAACATATTTTTTACTAGAATCCAAGCCTGCTGGCAGGCAAAAATAAAGAATAAAAATATTTAAAAAAATATAAGATTGACACAGTCGTTTTGAGCACAAAAATCATTCACAATAATCGATAAAGCGACTTTAATTTAAATTTTATTTTTCCAATTTTCCCAGTTCGACTATCAATTCTTTTTGTCGACGATTGATTTTTTTGGGAATAATTACCGTTATTTTAGCCAAATGATGACCCTTGCCGCCCCCTCGTAAATTGGGGATGCCCATATTTCTAATTCTAAAAATTTCTCCGCTTTGCGTACCGGCGGGCACTTTCATGGAAACTTTTCCTTCAATCGTCTCCACTTTAATCTTATCCCCCAAAACCGCTTGAGAAAAAGAAATTTTTTCTTCCGAAACAACATCGTCCCCTTGTCGGACAAATCGAGGATGTTTTTTAAGATGAATATTTACAAATAAATCTCCGCCGGGTGCTCCTTTTTTGCCGGCTTCCCCCTCGCCTCGAATCGAGATAGTTTGACCATTATCGATGCCGGCCGGAATATCAATTGTGATTCTTTTTTCTTTTTTGTGAATTCCTTCTCCGGAACATTGACGACATTTTTCACTAAAAATTTTTCCTCGACCTTCACACTTGTCGCAGATCGTTTCCTGAGCAATTGTTCCCAAAATCGTCCTCACGCTTTTTCTAATCCGACCACTTCCTTTGCAATCCGAGCAAGTCTCTTCTTTGGCTCCCGGCGCCCCTCCGCTTCCTCCGCATTCTTCGCATTTAACATTCTTATATAAAGAGATTTCCTTTTTTACTCCGCGAGCCATTTCTTCGAAGGTAATCTCGATATCGGTTTGAATATCTCTTCCGGCTTCGCGCTGATAATTTCCGCGACCGCCGCCCCCGAAAATATCGGAAAAAACATCTTCCCAACCGCCCGAACCGGAAAAACCGCCAAAACCCCCTCGGTTGAAACCGCCGAAATCGAAACCGGAAAAACCTTCAAACCCGCCCCCGGGACCGCCGGCCCCATTGAAGGTCTGACCGAATTGATCATACTGAGCTCGCTTGGTTTTATCCGACAAGACCTGATAAGCCTCGTTTATTTCTTTGAATTTTTCTTCATTGCCACCCTCCTTGTCGGGATGATATTGGTGAGCCAGTTTGCGATAAGCTTTTTTTATTTCGTCTTCGCCGGCACTTTTTTCCACCCCCAATATTTTGTAATAGTCCGCCATATTTGTAAAAATTACTTTCTTATCTTTTAACTAACCGCCTGAATATCAGGTGTTTTTATTCACCAAATATTCAAAGGCTATAAAAGGATTTTTAACATTATAGCATTTAAATTTGTTTCCCAAAAAAGGATTCTTTTTCGTAGCTGCCGTGTGAAACGAAAGGCCGAAGAAAAAGAAACTTTTTTGGAAAGTAACATCCTACTTGCTACCAGTTAAATTTAACACAAAAATAAAAAATTAGCAATCGCCCGGGACGAGTGCTAATTAACTTAAAAAATTTTAGCTATCGCCCGTGGCACTCGCTTATCCAGCGCGTCGGGAATAATTTTTTCAGTTGAAGGATTTTTAATCAAACCGGCTAAAACTTTGGCCGCTTTTAATTTGTGTTTCAAGGTTATTTTTTTAACTCTTTTATCTAAAGCGCCCCTAAAAATTCCAGGGAAAACCAAGACGTTGTTAAGTTGATTGGGAAAGTCCGATCTGCCGGTAGCCACAATTTTGGCCCCGCCTCTCAAGGCTCTTTCGGGCATAATTTCAGGGATCGGATTGCTCATAGCAAACACTATCGACTCCGGATTCATGGTTTGAATATCCTTTTCATCCAACAAATTGGGAGCGGAAACTCCGATAAAAACATCCGCCCCGACCAAAGCGTCTTGCAAACTTCCTTTTAATCCTTGAGTATTGGTTATCTCGGCTAATTCCTTTTTTGAAAAATTCATTCCCTCTTTTCTTTCTTGATAAATAATCCCCTTGCTATCTACCATTAATATATTCTTGGCTCCGTAGGCCAATAGTAATTTGGCAATCGCCGCACCGGCCGCCCCTGCGCCCGCGATTACGATTTTAACCGTATGAATATCTTTATCCACCACTCGAAGGGAGTTTATCAGACCGGCCAAAACCACAATCGCCGTCCCGTGCTGATCATCATGAAAAACCGGAATATCCAACTCATTTATCAAGCGCTCTTCGATTTCAAAACATCTCGGAGCGGAAATATCCTCCAGATTTATCCCACCAAAAGTCAGCGCCACACTTTTAACAATTTTTATAATCTCTTCCGTGTCTTGAGTATCTAGAACAATCGGAAAGGCGTCTACTCCGCCCAATTCTTTAAAAAGAAGACTTTTGCCCTCCATTACCGGCAATCCGGCTTCCGGACCGATATTTCCCAAGCCCAAAACCGCACTACCGTCGGAAATCACCGCCACGGAATTTTTTCTTATGGTCAAATCAAAAGAAGCTTTTTTATTTTTACTAATCTCCCGACAAACGTCCGCCACCCCGGGAGTATACAAAATTTTTAAATTTTCTTTGGTTAATTTCTGCTTGGATTTAACCTCGATTTTGCCTCCTATTTTTTTGGATAATTGTAATGCCTTCATATATACATACATCGAGCCTACGGCCGTAAATAAAATGTACTTAAATTATTTATTATTTTTATGGGTCTTGTATAGAAGATTCTATACAAATCAATTAAAAATTATTTTAGTTAGCAC
>JAZHDF010000013.1:0-7410 GCA_036584565.1 Candidatus Moraniibacteriota bacterium | reverse complement strand
TTGTTTAGCATCATATGGCTATTATATCATAGCTTCTGATGGTCTAGAGCCTTATCAATTAATTACAATCCGTTCCTATCTTTATTGAGATTGTGCTCCTCCAGGGTAACGGAAAAAACCGTTTCACCCGTTTCCGGATTACTTAAAAAGTAATGATAATCCGTTTCTTCCGGGTAAATCGCCGCCATTATTGAATCCAATCCCGGATTGGCAATTGGCCCCGGTGGCAAACCGACATTCAGATAAGTATTATAAGGAGAAATTATTTGCGTATCCTCATAAGAGTATTGCTTTTTATTTTCCCCCAAAATGAAAGCCAGTGTGGCGCAACTCTGAAAAGCTTGCCCTTTTTCCAAGCGGTTATAAAAAATACCGCTAACCGTCTTTTTATCGGCGGAACTCCTGACTTCTTTTTCTATTAAACTGGCCATTGTCAGAATTTGGTAAATATCTTGGTTTCTATTTTTGATTTCTTGTCGCATATCATCTTTTAATTTTTCATCCAAATTGCTCAGCATTTTTAAAATTATTTCCTCGGTCGATCCATCGACATAAAAAAAATAAGTATCGGGAAACAAATAACCCTCCAAATTTTTTCCCTGAGGAATTTCTTTTAGAATAGGGAATTTTTCTTCAAAATTTTTCGGTTCTTGAGCTAACTCCAAAAACTCTTCTCCGGCAAAACCTTTTTCATTCAAACGCTCCGCCATTTGTTTCAAAGAAAAACCCTCCGGAAAAGTTACCTTGACCGACTCGCGCAATTCTTCTTTCGGAGCGGAAAAAATCGAAACCAAATCAGAAACCTTTAAATTGGAGGGTAAAGTATACTCCCCGGCCTTTATTTTACCCTTATAACCCTTACTATAAACATACCAAACAAAATAAATTTTACTCTCGATAATATCGGCTTTTTTTAATTTTCCGGCCGTATTCCAAATATTTTCCCCACTAGCAATTTCAAATTGAATCAAATCGGAAGATGTTCCTTTTTGCCCTAAATTCAAAGCAAAAAATCCGATTAAAATAATCAGACCTAAAACAAAAAATATTCCTATTTTCTTATCCATAATTTAAAAAATCTTATTCAATTCTTATTATTTCCATGTTAACCCCTTTTTTATCAACAGACAATAGTTTTATCCACACCAGAAATCTAAAAATCCCGGCCACCGCCAATACCAAAAACCAAGCCACAACCATACCTGTTCCATAAACCGCCAGAAATATCACCAGACTAAAAACCAGATGCATCACCGGCATCTCCCTGTCCATATAACCGGCATCAATATTCAAGAAGTCGTCCAGCCGATTATTCAAAATTTCCAAAAAAACATCAATCATTCTTTCGCCTCCGGAAACTTCTCTCTCGGCCATCTTTGCCACATCCTCCCGACCCTTTTTTAAAATTTCCATTTTCTGAATCTCGGTCAATTGACGACTTTGAAAAAAATCCGGATTTTCTCTTTTAAATTTTTCAAAAACAAATTCATCCATTGTAGCAAAATCCCCTCCTTGCCTAATCAAATCCGGATCGGTCGAAGTAATAATTTTAATTATCAAGCCGTCTCGACTTCCGTTTAATCCTATTTTTGGAAGATTTCCCGACTCCATTTGAGGGTCGTCATAAAAGTAATATTGTCCGGACAACATCAAAGCTATGGCAAAAATAAAAAGATATCTACCCAACCGCAAAGAACTCCAAATATCGATCTTAATCCGCTGACTAATCTCCCTTTGTACGGCCCTTCCGGCTAGAAACAAAGCCGCAAAAGATATAAAAATAACCGATAAACTCTCCCAACTACCGGTAAATATCAACTGCAAAAGCAGTCCGACCAAAGTCACGACAAAAAAAATTCTTTTATCCCGAATAACCAAAACTCCCAGAAACCAAGAAATAAAAAAGGTTGAAATAAAAAAAATTATCCAACCCCAATTATTCAAATAGGTGGAGGAGAAAAGCTTGTCGGCCAACCACCAAATTAAAAAATTTGACAGCAAAACCGTTGCCAATTGAAAATATTTGAAAATTTTTTTCTTCATTATTCTTTCCGGAACCGATAACCTAAAAGATTATTTGAACCAATCCAATTAAACTATAACAAATAAAACCTATTCGGATAAGGTAGTCTTGAATTTATTTTCCCAAAAAAGGATTCTTTTTCGTAGCTGCCGGATGCAATGAAAGGCCGGAGAAAAAGAAACTTTTTGGGGAAAATAAATGTTCTTCTTGCTACCGGTTTAATCCACCATTATTATATCATTTTAAAAATTAACCTCAAAATATTATTTCAAACGACAAATTTCTTTTATGGCCGATAAATCTTCGGTGCTTAATTTTATATTTTCCAAATCCTGATTTTCCATCAGATAATACATCAAAGATTGACTATTTTCGACATGTCCGACTCCCAGGGCGTGCCCAAATTCATGCGCCAAAACCAAAGTTAAATCTTTTTCGGAATGAAATTGATAAATATTTATCGAAATTCCGTTATATTCACCCTGGTTAAATTCAACCGCCTCTCCGAATTTGTCTCGATAAGTTTCCACTTTATCATTATATCTTTCAATTAAAGAACTTTCTTTGTCGACAATATTATTAACCTCTTGCGCCAAATTATTAACTCTTTTCCGCTCTTGATCCAAAGATTCTTTCGTATCAGCCAATTCCTCTTCTTCTTCCTTTAATTTATCGTATTTCTCTTTTGTCATTTCATCATTCTTTTCCAATTTTTTGACGGTTTTATTAAATTCTTCCACTCTATCGATATAATTCTCCACTTTCTTTTCATAAGTAGCCATCGCTTGACTATAAAGGGCGTATTTTTCTTGATACTCGGCCGAAAGATTATCTTTATCATAAGCCAAATCAGTCAATTGCTTATCGAGTTTCTCTTTTTCCTTGGTCCGACTTTGCCTCTCGTCAAAAATAAAATTGATTTTAAAATCCGCCCCCGCCCTATACTCGAAAAGATTTCTACCCAAAGCCTCTTCCCAAACAGACTCGGCTTTTTGAAGCGCAACCAAAACCTCAGCCTCCGAAATTTCAAACCCGCTATCCACGCTTCCCAGCGAATAATAGAGAGTTTCATCGCAAACGGTCATAATATCCATTCCCCTTAAGACTCTTTTAAAGCCCTTTTCCAATTCGATTTTATTTGTAAAATAAAAAATAAAACCGCCTGTTAGCAAAAAGGTTAAAATAAAAAATTTTATATATTTTTTCATATTCAGTCAAAAACCTAAAAAAGTTAAATTTATTTTTCCTTTAAATAAAACAAAAAAATAGACTTAGGCGCTTAAATTTTACAGCTTTCTTTTTTTATGTTAAAATTATTTTTGTGATTTGTAAACAAACATAAAAAAAATAATCTCGCCTCCAGGCGGAAAAAAATTATGAAAGACATTCAAGAAGTCTTTGATGAAATTCAAAAACTGAAAAAGGAACGCCGCGAAATAAATCGGGAATATAAATATCTATTGGACAATGACGCCAACTACCAAACTATTTCGGAAGAATTGAAAAAATTGAGAGATCAGAAAAAAAAGATTGAGGATAGCAACAAATCTCCTCGTCTTGACGAACTAAAAAACGAGATTAATGATCTTAATGAAATGGCCTCGGATATCGCCATCACTCAACTGATGAACGGTCAAAGTATTCGCATCAAAGATGAATATGAAACAGAGTACGAACCGATATATAAGGTCAGCTTCAAAAAAATAAAATAAAAAATAAAAAAACACCCGAATCCATTTAACATAAAAATAGGGGTGTTTTTTTATTTACTTTAAACAGCCAACCTTTTTTTAGAATTTTTAGCCTCTTGAATCGCTCTCTTTTCTTCCTCGATCAATGGAAAATCTTTACATTCTCCGTTTGTAACAGCTTTACTGAAAACTCTGGCCCCATCCCGAGTGGCTAAAGTGGAAATGATTAAGCCGCAATTATTCATATCCAAAAGAGCGATTGAGAAACTTTGATTACCGCCCATATCCCGAAAGGGATTGTACCTCACCACTCCCACCTTTTGTATGCCTTTGGAGGCAATATTAAAAATTTTTTCATATCCGTCAAATAACTCTTTGATATCTTTTTGATTTTTCAGAATCAATTCCACCTGCTGACCGATTACCGCCTCCAAATCCCGCCCGTTTTTTCCGGCAAAAAATTTTTTTGCCAAAAGGTTAAATTTCTTAAATTTAAAAAGCAAAAAAATATTTAAAAAAACCGAAACAAAAAACAAAAACGCTATCACCAATAGAATATAAGATAAATTTTTTATCAAAATTTGTTCCATAAATTTTTGCTACTCATCCTCTTCAGTCAAACTGATAGAGTATAATTTTTTATTTTCATTTTTACTGTCGATAAAAAACAAATTTTCTTCCCGATGGCTGTAAGTCGCCTTAGTACCCTCTCCGACCAAATCGACTAAATTTTCTATATTTTTCATAGAACGATTGTCTAGTTCGGTTATTTTTATCTGATTACCGACACTGAAAATCAGATGCTCATAATCATCAAACCAGTTAACATTTTCGATTGCTTGAGAAAATCGAACCACATCAATTTTTTGCCCCTCCTTGCGACCGGGTTGGGTTTCCCACTTCCTAACAAAATAGACCGCAATCTCGTTATTGGTCCAAAAAGCCAATTTTTTTCCATCATTGGAAAAATGTATTCCATTCACTCCTTGCGCAATTTCTTTCACTCCTTTACTTTCTTCGCCCTGATTATATAAATATAGATTTTTATCTTGCGAAACAAGAGCGATCCTATTTTCATCATAAACAATCAACTCGAAATTATCTCCCCCGGTGGCATTTATCGACTCTGTTGTAACTTGAATCGCCTCACTTCGACCGCTGATGTTTTTCTTATAAATTATATGATTATCTCCCGAAAGATAATAAATATTCGAACCGGCCAAATCGTAACCGACGATATTTTTTGCCACCTCCACCTCATTGGCCGTATTTTCCAAATCCGATCGGAAAAGAACGTCTTCTTTCATATAAAATAAAGTATTTCTGTCATCACTGCTCCATCTTGCTTTTTTAATATCATCTTTGTCTATTTTCTTATTCAAACTATAAAATTCTTCGGTACCGATATTTATCACAAAATATTCTTTTTTCCCTTCTTTTTCGAGAGGCACAATCAATCTTCCTTCTCGAGGAGACCATTCGATATTTTCTTTCTTATTTTTTGACAATCCGTAACCTTCGAAAAGAAATTCGTAAATAATCTCTTCTTTTTTTATGTCTAAAATTTTTATCCAGATTTTATTATCTTTTTCCTCAGCAAGGGCGATTCTCTTGCCATCCGGGGAAATGAAAAAATTCTCCACATTCTGAGTGGGATATTCCAATTGGGTGTATTTTTCCCTGGCCAAAAAAACATTCCAAAATTCAGTGGATACTCCGCTATGCACATAAGCTTCCTGGGCCCAAGGGATATATCCCGGAGACCGTACTTCCAGCATATATTTACCGGGGAAAAGAGAACCGATATGATAAGAGTAGTTTAAAAAATTTATCATTCCGGTAGAAACTTTTTCTCCATCGACAAAAACCTCCACTTCTCGCGGAGTCGGTTTTATCGTTATCGAACCGGAATAGACAAAAATTCCTCTTTCCAAGCTAAAGCGATAACCCATTGCATAAGAAACAACTACCGGAGCGATCAAGGCGAAAAGTATTACCAAAAACCAAAAAAATATCTTTTTTATTTTTAGATTAACCATTTTTTTAAAAATTAAACCTTTTAAAACACAACTTAAATATAGCCGAAATAAACCGTTCTGTCTAATTAAAAATTTTAGACCTCTTTTTAAAAATAGCAAAAAATATTGCACTTCTTGATTCTTTTGATTTTAACCTTTAAGATAAAAATAAATTTATTTATTTTTATCTTATGATTATTTTAGGTATAGAAACATCCTGCGACGAAACCGCTTTGGCAATTATCGAAAAAGATCAAGAAAAAATCTCAGTCCTGGCCAATATCGTCTCCTCTCAAATAAAGCTACACGCCCCCTTTGGCGGAGTGGTACCCAATCTGGCCGCCCGAGAACACTTAAAAAATATTCTCCCGGTTCTCAAAACCGCTCTCAAACAAGCCCGAAAAAAACCTTCCGATATCGATCTGATTTCGGTTACTCACGGACCGGGTCTCATTCCGGCGCTTTTGATCGGAGTTCAGTTTGCCAAAACATTGTCTTATGTCTGGGAAAAACCCCTTCTCGGCGTTCATCATATAGAGGGTCATATTTTTGCCAACTTTCTCGAAAAATCAAACCTCAAATTTCCGGCCATCGCCCTGGTGGTTTCCGGAGGACATACTCAAATTGTCCTGATAAAAAAAATGTTTGATTATCAAATAATCGGAGAAACTTTGGATGATGCCGTCGGAGAAGCTTTTGACAAAGTCGCTCGCATGTTGGGTTTAAATTATCCCGGCGGACCGGAAATTTCCCGCCTGGCGGAAGAGTTCAAACAAAATAAATCCGTTTCGAAAATAAATCTCCCTCGTCCGATGATTGACAGTTCCGACTCTAATTTTTCTTTTTCGGGTCTCAAAACCGCCGTTCTCTATTTAATCAAAAATTTCCGCCGAGACCATCACTTGGAAACTGAAGACAAGTTACCGGAATCCTTGGTAAAAGAAGTCGCTTATGAATTTCAGGAATCCGCTACCGATGTCTTGATCAAAAAAACTCTCCAAGCCGCTCAACGTTATCAAGCTCAAACGGTTTTTTTGGCCGGAGGAGTTTCCGCCAACCAAACTTTACGCGACAAATTAAAGTGCCAAATTGAAAAAAAACTCCCCCACACGGAATTCATTCTTCAACCGATTGAATATTCCACCGACAATGCTACAATGATAGCGATAGCCGGAGCTTATCGCTGGGAAAATTTATCACCCGAAGAGAAGTTGGAGACCAAGGAAAACTGGAAAGATCTCCAAGCCCAAGCGCAAATCAAACTTAGTTAATTTTTTAAAAAATAAAAAATATGAAAGGAGAACCAAAAATGGAAAATCTTAAAAGTGAAAATTTAAATAATCTTCAAAAAGAAGTGACTACCGAAACGGAAGGAGAAACATTGCCTCCGGAAAATTCTCCAGAAAAAAATGAAAATCAAACTCCTATGCTATCATCAATATCAAAAAGTACATTAGACTTAATGAAAACACCGGAAAAAGGTGAAATAGTCGACAAATGCCTTGAATGTGAAGAATTTTACGGAGAAAATGCCAATGCAGTTAAAAATAATAAACTATCTAATTTTACTATATCTCACGGATTTTGTAGCGAAGAATGTGTGAAAAAACATCTCAAAAAGGCTTTTGGAAAATAACAGGAATACTATTCTTGCTTTACAGCGGGCGATTTGGCTTTA
>JAZHDF010000012.1:0-7568 GCA_036584565.1 Candidatus Moraniibacteriota bacterium | reverse complement strand
GAGATATTTATTTCCCTCAAAAAGTTTCTTTTTCTCCGACCTTTCGTTTCACACGGCAGCTACAAAAAAGAATCCTTTTTGGGTAAATAAATTCATACAATATTATTTAATAGTTTTTAACTAATATTAACTTAATAATTAATACAAAATACATAATACTTAATACATAACATATAAATTATATGAAATATTTTAAAATTAACGGGGGAAAAAAATTGTCCGGAAAAATTCAAGTTAACGGTTCCAAAAATGCCACCGTGGCTATTTTTGCGGCGGCAATGATCAATAAGGGAAAGACAACTTTAAAAAATGTGCCTCAAATAGAAGAGGTCAATCGTTGGGCGGAGGTACTGGAGAGCATCGGGGTTAAAGTTGAAAGAAGCAATAAGACGATGGTTTTGGTTCCGCCGGAAAAGTTCGATTTGAAAAACATCAACGTTGAATCGGCTCAAAAAACGAGAAGTGTTATTCTTTTGATTTCCGCCCTGATATCGAAAAGTAAAAATTATCTCATTCCTCAGGCGGGAGGATGTAAGTTGGGAGAGCGCACGGTGCGACCGCATCTTTTTGCGATTGAAAAATTCGGAGTAAAAATAGAGACTGTCGAAGAAGGTTTTCGGGTGGATAGTTCCGGATTTGCTCCAGCAGATAAAGTGGTTTTATATGAATCGGGGGATACGGTGACAGAATCGGCTTTGATGGCGGCGGCTCAATCGCCGCAAAAAACAATTATCAAAATGGCCACGGCCAATTATATGGTGCAGGATTTGTGTTTTTTCTTGGAAGAATTGGGGGTGGAGATAAAAGGAATCGGAACCGGAACATTGGAAGTTGTCGGGAGGGAAGAAATAAAAAAAGATGTGACTTATGAAATTAGCGAAGACCCGATTGAGGCGATGTTTTTTATTTCGGCAGCCATTGTTACAAAGAGTGATTTAATAATCGAAAGATGTCCGATTGATTTTTTGGAATTGGAGCTTTTGAAGTTGGAGAAAATGGGTCAGAAGTATGAAATTTTAAAAAAATACAAAGCGCAAAACGGCAAAACCGATTTGGTTGATTTGCAGATAATTCCTTCCGAGCTGGTGGCATTGGAAGATAAATTGCACGGCTTGCCTTTCCCCGGCATTAATATGGATAATTTGCCTTTTTTTGTGCCGATAGTTTCTTTGGCCAAGGGAAGAACTTTGATTCATGACTGGTCGTTTGAAAATCGGGCGATTTATTTTCAAGATTTAAACAGGTTGGGAGCCAAAGTTTCTCTTTTGGATGCCCATCGGGTTTATGTGGAAGGGCCGGTGGAATTCAAATCGGCGGAAATGATGAGTCCGCCGGCACTCCGCCCGGCTGCGATAATTTTGGTGGCGATGCTCGGCGCGCCGGGGGTTTCGGTTTTAAAGGACGTTTATTCGATAAATCGGGGCTATGAAAATTTAAAAGAAAGATTGAAAAGTATTGGGGCACAAATCGAGCTTAAAGATGATGAATCTAATTTATAAAGTACGAATTTGTGAAGTTGAGAATTTGAGAATTTAGATTTCAATTCTAATTTAAATGACAAGCTCGTTGGTATGGTGAGTAGTTGCCAATATTTTAATAAATTAAGATAAAATTCTATGGAAAAAATAAAGCCGGGCAAAGATTATATCGGAGTGGGTGGGGGAGCGCTGATTTTTAACCGGAAAAAAGAGATATTGCTGATGAAAAGATCGGGGAAGGTTCGAAATAACTCCGGATGGTGGTCTAAGCCGGGCGGAAGAGTTGAATTTGGAGAAACGGCCTTAAAAATGGTTAAGCGGGAAATAAAAGAGGAAACAAATATCGATATCGAGGTCTGGGGGTTATTGCCCCACACCGACCACATTATCAAAAAAGAAAATCAGCACTGGTTGGCCATTAATTTTATCGCTAATTACAAAAAGGGAGAGTTAAAAAATATGGAACCGCATAAGTGCGAAGAAGTGAGTTGGTTTGCTCTGGATAAATTGCCAAAAAAGATAGAACAAACCACTAGAGAGGCGATAAAGAATTATAAGGAGGGGAAATTTATTAAATTGTAGGAATAATACAAATCCGCAAATAAATGCAAATGATGCAAATATGCGAATATGGGATAGTTTGTAAAGTTTATAAGATATGAATTTGAGAAGTCGGGAATTTAAGAATTTTAAAAACGTAAACGTCAGTGTGTCATCTCGAGCGTAGCGATAGTGGAGTCGAGAGATCTCAGAAATAAATAATTTTAGATTTCTCTATGCATAAATTTTGAGTACCCGCCTACCGGCAGGCAGGCAAAATTTATTTAGTCGAAATGACAAGTTCATTGTAATTGTCATTCTCGCGAATGCAGGGATCTAAGATAAAAATGCTAATATGCTAACTTGCTAAATTGTTGATATGAAGAAGTATTACGAAGCCATAAAAAAGTTCCACGAGAAACATAAAATGAAAGGGACTAATAACGAAGAAATGACTTTTCGGCTGAATTTAATGACGGAAGAATTGGGGGAATTGGCACAAGCGGTGACCAAAGGAAAGTCTAAAGAAGATTTTATCGAGGAAAATGTAGATTTGTTTAATTTGATAATTGGGAATCTGATTAGCACGGGTGTGACTCTGGAAGAATTCGAAGAAGCTTTTTGGCAAAAGCACAAAAAGATAATGAATCGTAAGAAGAAAAAAATAAAAGGAAAATTCAGGGTTTCGGAGTTTTAAAATAAAATTAATTTGTTAATTGTAATTAATAAAATTAGTATTAATATTTTTACTTGATCTAGATCTCACCTTTCCGATAAGCCACCCTATAGAGCCATAAATTATTGGTCCTGATAGTATTAAAGATGAATATGTAATTGTGTCATTATTAAATATCATTTCTAGAAAAGCAGAGACAAAATAGCTTAAATTTATATAAATAAACATAGAAGAGGAGCAACCTCCAGCACAGGACATGAAGAAAAAGAGAGAATGAAATAATGATAGTATGCCTATTATGATACCCCAAATCAATCCCTTTGTTTGTGTTTTCATATTTTTTATTAATTTTTTTAGCTTTTGAAAATTATTTAGTATGGCTTATAACTCACTTTATGCTTTCAATTCTATCTTCCTTAAAATAATATCTGCCGTGATAATTTTTTAACATTCCGGCATCGCCCTGTTGACCAAAGTATTCAACATAGTTATCAGTAATCTCGCCGAAATGTGTCGCACAAGCATTTGGGGCGGCTAACGAAGTTTGAATAAGTTTGTTGTTTTTGATATCATATTTAACTACCGAGTTACACCCGAACTCCGACGGACCATTATTTGCCAGAAAAATATCTCCAATCTTACAGCCCTCATTTTCATCATTAAATACTGTGCCTCGGGCAGCAAAATTGTTAGCCCAAGATTCATTCTTGAATTGGCTTAATTTTCCACACCGAGGGGTCTGTGTTTTAGAGAGGGGAGCTGTTGGTTGTTTTGCTGCGGGTTTTGAATGTTGGAAGATGCTGATAGTTGCAAAATATATGGTCGTGCCAAGTAAAATTACGACAGTAATACCTAGGACTGCAATGATGTTTCTTTGATTCATATTTTTTTGATTATTTTCTTAAACTTCTGCAATATTCAACTAAGTCGGGACTATCGGAGCCGGTATCACAGATGTTATTTTCCTCGGAGGCAATACTTACACGCCAATCATTACCTTTTTTTGTTAATAAATAATTTATACTGTTATTGACTTTGATAACAATAAATTTATCGTTTATATCTATAAATTCGGAAGATTCTATTGGTAGGCATTTGGGTGTATCATATTCTTCACAGAATTCTTTGATTTCTTGTGTAATCTTATCTCGTGTAAATTCAATTGTGGCTAAGAGACTGTCCACAACCGAACTTATTTCATTCCAATCCGATTCGGTTCCGGTATAGTAATCTCGAGCTGTGATTGTTATGTTTTTGCCTGGAATAGTAATAATTTTGATGTGCTTGTCAGCCGGAATATTGGGTGCGGGATAATTTTGGTAATTACCCTCAATAACATTAGCATTTTCACCGTCGATAGTCATTGTGGTTTTTTTAGTATTAAATAGAGTAGATATCTGATCATTGAGCAGTTTTTCGTCATATTTCGATATCGTAATCGGAGCATGATAACTTGGCGCAATTTCGGGGTTTGGAAAATTTTTATCCCCAATTAATATAGCTTTTTCAGCATTATTTGATCTGTCCATAAAAACATAATTTCTCGGATATTTGAAAGATATGCCAAAATTTACAGAAGAATATTCTTTCCAATCAGCCGTTTTATTGGCGGGTGGGGTTGAGGGTTGTTGTGTCATGGGTGCAATTGCAATTGGTTCATTGACTTTGCTTAATGTGGCATAGTATACGGTTGTGCCGAGTAATATAATAACAATGACTACCAAAACTGCAATAATATCTTTTTGATTCATATTTATGTTTTAGTTATTTATTAAATTAATTGTAAAAGATTAAAAAATCAGTTCAATTTTAGCGGGTGAGTGCGGTATAATAGAAATTTTTTTATTATTTCATCATTTTATTTTCTGAGACAATTTTTTTTGAAACAAAATTCTTAATAAAATCGTTTTAAACTACTGAACATTTAAGCCACTTGGATTGGCGGGAGAAATATCATCCATATCGCATTCCGATTCTAAACCAATGCATTTAAAGTCGTTAATATAGGCTCCGGCAATCTCTCCGCCTTGCCCAGCTATTTTGGCAGGGGAGTCACTTGCCAGATGAAAATCGTTTCCGGATGGATTTATGAATCCGGGGTTTCCTTCAGAAGAATTTAAATCAAGGCCAGAGTTCGACTGCCACCAGTTCAAGTTTCCAGATCCACCATTTATAAAGCTGTTATAGGAATGAAAAAAATTGTAATTGGAGGTGAAAGCTCCGGCTCCACCCTCTAAATTAAAAGGATTGGTTACGGTGGAAAAAATATTATTGTAAAAGTTTATTCCACTGAAAGCATACCAGTTATATCCTCCTGAACTTCCGTTATAGATGGTATTGTTATAAAACGAAATATTGCTAATGCTTTCTGCCGGTTGCATAGCTATGTCTGCATTATAAATAATATTTTGATAAATTTGAACATTCGAATGATAGCTTATTCTAATGGCTTTATAGGCGTCATGAATTTTATTGTAGCGAAAAATATGACCACCGTTGGTTCCATCTCCGCCTTTAGGAAAAAATCCATTATGAATATCATATATTTCATTATTTTCAAAAATTCCATTGTTGCTGGAATAAATCATAATCGCCGCCTCATTTTGCGGATTGCCAGTGCCCTCAATAAGAGTTGATCTTAAGCCATGAATTTTATTATTTTTTACCAAAATATAATTAGAATATTCCACTCGGATTGCATTATGATTATCAAAAAGAACAGGAAGATTGGTGCCTATAATTTCCAAATTTTTTATAGTAACATAATCCGAGTCCCAAACCACCACTGATCCGGTATCCGGATGATAGGAGTCATTTTCCACTATTCTAAATCCGTCCCAAACGATATAATCTCGGCCGTTGGTTCCAATAAGCGGCCCAGGTTTGGTTAGTTGATAAGTGGAGCTTTCATCGGGAATAATATCCCACTCATTTTGGAGTTGTGCAGTGCGAGTGGTGCCATTGTATGACCCAGTGGTTATGTGTTCTTGTCCTGGAATTTGAAGTAAGGAAATAAAGCGTGATTGCCCCGCTCCTGTTCCGGCGGTGATACGAATATACCAACCTTTATAAAAATCATCTACATCTGAAGCGCTGGAGTCAAGAGTAATGGTTCCGGCAGTAGCTGATTGAACTGAGCCAGAAATATAAACATCCGGCTGAATGGTGACAATTCCTTCGGCTTGAAAAGTGATGGGATTTTCCACTGAACCAGAATTGACCGGATTTAAAGCTGGTTCATATCTGATATCGGTTCCCGTGGTCAGATAGGTTCCTGCACTAACCAAAACAAAGTCTCCTGCCTGCGCTGCTTCGGATGTGTTGGGGGTTGCTTTATTTGTACTTCCCCAGGCTGCTCTTCCTATTGTACACCAGGGATTACTCGCATTATTATTAGCATAAGTTGTACTATCTAAACAGGCTGGTGATCCGGAGTTGTTAACATAAAGATTTTTGGCTTCAGAATCTCTTGCTATTCCAAAAAAAATTAAACAAATTATTGATATAAAAAGTAATTTAAATTTATTTTTTTTCATTTTTTATATTTTTTAAGTAAGATTTGCCCGCCCAAGGCGGATAGTTTCTGATAATTTTATTATATCACAATTGTTAGTCGCCTGCCTGCCGATAGGCAGGTCTATCCTGGATTTATCTGACTGTGCCCCGCTTTTTTTGCGGGGAACCACAAAATGTGAGCCCCTGCCTAAAGGCAAACAGGGAGCTTGCGAGGTTTTGGATAACGGGCGCGCTTGATCTGATGTTTTTCTCGGAGAGAAAAAAGCGAAGCGTATTTTCTTGGAGAGAAAAATTTCAGATAAGCAGCTGTTGTACGATGTCCATAAGCGCCTGCCTGCCGAAATGAAATGTAGGTAGGAAGCGAGTGGGCAGAGTATAACAGCTGCCGGTAAGCGCGCCCGTTGTACAAAATCCTAGCGAGCAAAGCGACTAGCGGAGCGAGTGGATTTTGTACAACGTTTCAGTATATCTGATGTTTGCCGTAGCGATAGCGAAGGCAAATATGGGTCGAGCGACGGCAGGAGCGAGCCAGATATACTGTGTTGTGCGAGGGTGATTTTCTGTAGTGATAACGGAAGAAAATCAAGTGCAACGACCCCGAAGCGTATTTTTCAATATTTTTTCATTCCTTATTATTTTATTGAAGAATTTTATTATTTTATTGGAATTTTTATTTTTTCGTTTTTCTTTTTCCAAGAGGGGTTAGGGGTGAATTGGAAAAAGAAAAACACCATATTAAAGTATCTCGTGGCTTTTCAATAAATATTTTACACACAGAGAATATTCCTTATCTTCAGTAGCTTCTTTTTTTAGTTCTTCAAGAGCATTATTTTTTAATGTTTCATTTTTGGTTCTAAAGCATGAATCAATTGTTTTTCCAATTCTTTGTATTTTTTCATGCCTTTTTTCTACAAGATCAGGTCTATTTAGTGTGATTTCGGAAATTGTTAATTCTCCTCTTTCAGATCCTCTTTTGTTAACTAAAAATGTTCCTGCTGCTAAGATGTAATCTTCAGGATCTTCAGTATATGGATCTATAAATGGTGTTTCTTCATCATACTTATTAGATTTTGCATTATTACATTTTGAGCAAACTAAACCTAAATTATTCCATTCAAACTCTAATTTTGGGAACCTTGATTTTGGCTTTATATGTTCGATATCTCCAAACTGTGAAGACAATATTTTTTCTTCACAATACATACATTTACCAAAACTAGCAGCTCCTAATAATGGTTTGTTATCTGGATGATTATAGCGAGTAGCCAAAGCTGTTGGATTTGGACATGGTGGTCTATTGATTTTTCTCATTTTCTTTTTCAATTAAATCATAAATTGCCTCTGGCATAAGCTTTTCA
>JAZHDF010000011.1:0-7738 GCA_036584565.1 Candidatus Moraniibacteriota bacterium | reverse complement strand
AGGTGTCTTTTGTTTACAAGGGAATTGCACTTCAGATTAGAATTTGAGTAATTTTATTTGACTTTTTGTTGAAAATAGTGTATAATTGAAACATAGGATTGATAAAGTCCTTGAAATTAGGGTGAATTCTCATGGGTGAGGATTCATTTTTTAATTTTAGCCAAGGGTCGATTGGTTGAAATAAAATCCAAAATCTCAAAAAAGAATTCATCTTAACAAAAAAATAAAAATAAAAACAAAAATATGGAAAAAATCAAGGAAGTATTAACAAGAGATATTTTTGAATCAGATGAAAATGAGGAGGGAAGATTTTCAATTCTTCTTTCTTTGGTGCCTCTTTTGGTGCTAACATTTTTTATGAATATCGGAATCATATAATATCCTTTGCGGATATTGACGATTCAAAAAACCGACTGCTTGCAGTCGGTTTTTTAAAACTGTAAGTTTATGCTATAATAAAAAAGCAAAGATATTATTGAATTTAATTTGCATATATCGGGTTTTTAAAAATAGAAGTATTTTTGGTCGGAGTTTTTTTGGAAAAGAAAACTTTACGGTTTTATATAAATGAGTTGGCTTAAGAATGATTTAAATTTAAAAAGAGATGCCGGATACTTGGGGTTGAGTGTTTGGCAATCCCCGGGCACACTTTATTTGGTTTGGGGTTTTTTGATAGCCTTTTTGGCGGTAATTGTTTTTTGGGTGGCAGGTGATTCTGTCGATCCGTTTCGATTGGCGATAACCGAATTTTTAGTTATTTCCTCGATGCTCGCAATCGGCAATATTTTAATAAATACAATTGATAAATTAGCCAGAGTAAACAGGAGTAAGTCGGAGTTTGTTTCAATCATTTCTCATCAATTAAAAACTCCCCTGACAGGAGTGAGTTGGCAAGTGGAATTGTTTAACACGAAATACAAAGAGGGTTTGAACGAAAAACAAAAGGAAATTTTAAAAAATATAGAATTATCCAATGCTGTTATTTCCAGAATGGTTAATGATTTGTTGGATGTGGCCAGAATTGATCAAAACAATTTATTTACCAAGAAAGAGGAAATTGATATTGTTTCGGTTATCCGAAAAGTAATAGAGAAAAATGAAGTTCTGGGTAAGGACAACAATGTAAAAATAAAATTTTTGGTTGATGACAATATGCCAAAAATAATCGGAGACGAAAAAAAGACGGAGGTTGTTTTGGATAACTTGATTTCCAATGCCGTAAAATACAATAAAAAGGGCGGGGAAGTCTCCATAAAAGTTAGAAAAGATGTCAGTAAGGCGACTATTTCCATCAGAGACAACGGAATCGGTATTCCGAAGGAAGATCAGGAAATGATTTTTGACAAATTTTTCAGGAGCGATAACGCCGCCACTCAGGAAGTCAGTGGAACAGGCCTAGGTCTTTTTATAGCAAAAAACATAATAGAGAGAAGCGGGGGTAAGATTTGGTTTCATTCGACCGAAGGAGAGGGAAGTGTTTTTTTTGTAGCTTTACCGTTGGTTTAATTTTTTTAATTATTTTTTTAGTTTAAACATTGCCTCAAGCGAGGGGTGTTTGGCTAAGTGTAGGATTCTATGGAAAATAAGAAGATATTGATTATCGAAGACGATGCCAATTTAAGAGGTGTTTTAAAGGAATTTTTCGAGGAAGAAAAAATGATTGTTAAAACGGCTTCCGATGGAGAATCAGGTTTGATTAAATTGCGGGAATTTTTGCCGGATGTGGTTCTTTTAGACATTATTCTTCCCAAAAAAGACGGATATGAGATAATCAAGGAAATAAAAAGCGATGAAAAAATTAAGGATATACCCGTTATTTTATTGACCAATTTGGGGGGATTGAACGATATTGAAAAAGCTTTGGCTTTGGGCGCCACCACCTATTTGGTTAAGGGTGATTATCAGGTCAAGGAAATAGTTGAAAAAGTCAAAGAGGTTTTAGAGGTATAAAATTTTTAAAAAATAAAAAACAAAAATGAGAATAGACAATAAGCAATTGAAAGATTTCTTGTTGGACGGGGAAGTTTTGGATTCTTCGGAAATAGAAGCTGTTTTTGAGGAATCTGAAAAAAGTGGTCGATTGATGGGAGATTTATTATTGGAGAAAAACTTGGTTTCAAAGGATGAGCTTAATAAACTTTATGCTTATATCTTAGGCACCCCTTTTGTGGATTTAAGCAAGGAAACAATCGCTCCCGAAATTTTAAAAATGATTCCCGAACCGATAGCCAAAAAATATAAAATCGTGGCTTTTGACAAATCCAATGGGGATTTGAAGGTGGCAATGCTTAATCCCGGAGATTTGCAAACTATTGAATTTATCAAAAAGAAGACCGGCCTATCGGTAACACCTTGCCTAACCACCGAGGAGGGAATTTCTTCAATTTTAAAACAATATGAAAAAAGCTTAAAGGCCGAATTTGGTGATATGATCGGAGTGGAAGGAGGGGGAATCACCAAGGGAGCGGTGGTGGAAAAAACCGACAAAAAAACCGACAAAAAATTATCCAAAGAAGCCGAAGATTTGCCGGTTATCAATGTTGTGGACGCTATTATAAAGCATGCCGTTTTGGATTCAGCCAGTGATATACATATCGAGCCGGACGAAAAGGAGGTTAGAGTAAGGTATCGTATTGACGGGATTTTACATGACGCTATGACGCTGCCAAAGAAGATAATGTCCGGGATGATCGCTCGTATAAAAGTTTTGGCTAATTTAAAGCTGGATGAGCATCGTCTTCCTCAGGACGGACGCTTCAAGATAGTAAATGATGATTATAAAATATCTTTTCGAGTTAACATCTTGCCTATTTTTGATGGAGAAAAGATAGTGATGCGTCTTTTGGATGAGGGCTCGAAGGGTTTGACTTTGGAAAAAATGGGCTTGCAAGGAACGGGCTTGGAAGTGGTACATAGACAAATTAAGAAACCCAACGGAATGATACTTGTAACCGGTCCGACCGGTAGCGGTAAAACCACGACTCTCTATACTATAATGGATATTTTGAATACGCCGGAGGTAAATATCAGCACGGTTGAAGATCCGGTGGAATACAGGATGCCCAGAATTAATCAGACTCAAATAAATTCCAAAATCGGCTTAACTTTTGCATCCAGTTTGAGAGCGCTTTTGCGTCAAGATCCGGATATAATTATGGTAGGTGAAATTCGAGATGAAGAAACGATGGAAATCGCTATGCATGCGGCGATGACGGGACATTTGGTGCTATCCACTTTGCATACCAATAGTGCGGCCGGAACCTTGCCTCGTCTTTTGGATATGGGGGCGGAGCCTTTTTTGGTAGCTTCCACCACCAATGTTGTTATTGCTCAGCGTTTGGTGAGAAAATTATGTAGCGAATGTAAGGTCGAATATACTCTAGAAAAAAAAGAATTGGATGTGATGGCTAAAAGCTTCGATCTGGATGGAATCCTAAAAATAATGTCGGAAAATGAACAATTAAAAGGTTCGATTGATCCCAAAAAGGGTTGGGAAAAGATAAAATTTTTCCGTCCGAAGGGATGCAAGATGTGTAACGATGAAGGCTATAAGGGACGCTTGGGAATATACGAAGTTTTGGAAAACAGTGAAGAAATTGAAAAATTAATCACTCAAGCCTCTTCGGCTGAGACAATTGAAAAAAAATCAATCGAGTTGGGGATGCTTACTATGGTTGAAGACGGTTTTATCAAGGCTGCTCAGGGTATAACCTCTATAGAAGAAGTTTTACGAGTTACTAAGGAATAAGATTGTAAAAATAAAATTAAGAATGGATAGCGCCTATCGTCAAAAATTATCGGGAAATAAAAAAATTTTAAGTCGAAAAAGTATTTCGGGATCTTTTTTGTATTCAAGAGGCTTAAAAAGAGAGAATTTTTTTACCGGAAATTCTTATTTGTATTTTGATTGTGAGGACTCGGTCGCTCGCAAAATTATTGAATTTAGAACCAGTAACAAATTAATTGACGGTTTAAATAAGAGAGCGATAAATGATTATCGAAAATTTAAAAGGGGAAAAAATGATTTTTTGTGGCTTAAATACAAAAAATTGGTTTTGAAACTGGATTTTTGTCAGAAACAATTGAAGGAAAAGAGAAGTTATTTTTTGGACAATATTTCAGTGGTTAGGCTTTGGAACACTTCGATTTTAGCTGCAGTCATAATCGGAATGATTTCGATGTCTTTTATTTATCGCTATCTCGGACAAGGGGCGGCGGCTGAGGATGAGGTTAAAGAAAGGGTGGCGATGGAGATTGTCGAGAAAAGAGAGCCTCAAATCGCTAAAGCTTCGGATGGAGACGATTACATCGCAGAGCTGGCGGATTATCTAAAGGAGGATGATAATAAGAAATTTAATGAAAAAGTTCAAGAATTGGTGGAGGGTTATCCGATAGAAGATTTTTTGCCCTATTTACAAGGAAAAGATCGAGAGGTGGTTTCTTTTTATATCGCTATTGCTAAAAAAGAAAGCAATTGGGGAAAGAGAGTGCCTGTTTTGAAGGGCGAAGATTGTTATAATTATGTCGGTTTTCGAGGTAAGAGCGATCGAATGGGAACCGGAGGGCATACTTGTTTTGCGGATAGAAAAGAAGCGGTGGAGGTGGTTTCTCAAAGAATAGAAGAGTTGATAAAAAAATACGGAAGAGATACCGCCAAAGAGATGGTAGTTTGGAAATGCGGAAGTGATTGTAACGCTACCGGTGGTCAAGCGGCGGCCAACAAATGGATTGCCGATGTGGATATGATCTTGAAGGAATTGAAAAAGATTAAAAAATAACTATTTTTTGGAAACAAAAGGATTGTCTTTGATATAAAAACGAAGAGGTTTGTCTTTCCAAATTCCGGCATAATCGACTCCGATTCGCGGAGCTTTTTTTATTTTATTTTCGGGAATACTTATTTTCGATTGGGCAATGAAAAGTTCCGATTTTCTAACAAAAGCGGGTGTTTGATTTAGATTTTTATTGATTTTTAACGCTTGGCATAATTTTCCCGGTCCGTTGGTGAGATTTTTGATATTTTCGGTTTGGCGGTTAATTTTAATCTCTTTCAAGCCTTCCAATGGTTCAAGAGCTCTAATGAGGACGGCTCCCGGCAAATTCTTTTTTTCGGTGACGACATTTAAGCAATGGTAAACCCCGTAAATCAGGTAGATATACCAAAAACCGGCCTCCCCGAACATTACTTGGTTGCGAGCGGTTTTACGGCGACTGGCGTGACTGGCTAAATCTTCTTTTCCCAGATAAGCTTCCGTTTCGACAATTATTCCGGAAATTAGCCCTTTTTCGGTGTGACGGACCAATATTTGTCCCAATAATTCCTTGGCGACAAGGGTGGTTTCTCTTTCAAAAAAAGATTTTTTTAATTTTTGCATAAAAAAGGGATTAATTGTGATCTGGCTTTATTTTTTGCGCTTTAATCATAAGATATTTACCAAAATTTGTTAATTGTTTCGGTTTTCGGGACTGTGGATAACTTTATTGACAGCCCACCGCTCTTTGGTATGATAAGTCTTGTGTTCCAAAAAAGGAGGATTAAATATTAAAATTTTTGTTTATGAGTGAAAATCCTTTGGATTTTTATAAAAAGTTAAAGAAAGCGTTAAAAAATAGGCTAGAAACAAAAGAACTGAGATCGGCAACCATACTAATTTTTATTATGGGCTGTTTTTTTTACTCTCAATCCGGCGATTCGATTTTTACTCCCTTAGAAGCTTACAGTTTCGGCGCTGAAGACAATAAATTAAGAGAGGAAATTTCTGGAAATATCGATTTGAAGGCAAGGGATGATTTTGCTTTGAAAAAAAATGTTCAAGAGGAAGCGCTCAATCCCGAAATAATTGTCAAAAATAATTTGGAGGAAGAGATTAGAAATATAACCAAAAGTCACCCCATAGAGGAGATGGCGCCTTTTATCGCCGAACATGATAAAAAAACAGCCGCTTTAATAGTGGGAATTGCCAAAAAAGAAAGCAACTGGGGAATTCATTCACCTGCCAAAAACGGACAAACATGTTATAATTATTGGGGATATAAAGGAGCCGGAAGCAGAGGAACGGCTTTGGGATACGGATGTTTTTCCACTCCGGAAGAAGCGGTGGCGATTATCGGAAAAAGAATTGAAGATTTGGCCCAAAAAAGAATTGATACGCCCCAAAAGATGGTGGTTTGGAAGTGCGGTTCCAGTTGCGCCGGACATGATCCGGCCGGGGTGAGTAAGTGGATTAGCGATGTGAGTATATACTATAATAAAATTAATAATATTCCTTCTTAATTTTTATTTCTTAAAATATGTACGCCGAGATAAGTCATCAAGAATTTAAAAATTTAATAAAGGAAGATGTTGAGGATTTGGAAATAATCGATGTTAGGGAGGAGGATGAATATCGGAGAATCAGAGTGGAAGGATCGAAACTTATTCCAATGGGAGAAGTTTTAAATAACTTGGATAAAATCGATTGGGATAAAAAAGTGGTCTTGATTTGTCGTAGCGGCTCCAGGAGCGGTTATGTGGCTAATGTTCTGGATAAAATGGGTAAAAAAGTGACCAATTTGGCGGGAGGAATATTTAGTTTGGAGCTAGACAATTGTGATTGCCTCGAAAAATAAAAAATGATGAAAATAAAGATTATAAGCATTATTGCGGGAAGCGTTGTTTTGGCGGGTATTATTTTTTTTATTGCTCAAAAAGGGGAGGTTGTGACTGTTGAGAGCGCCAATCAATCAGGCGAAGGATCGGAGGATATTAAAATTGAAAATGAAGTTGCCTTGGCGGAAGAGCCGATTATGGAGGAAGAATTGAAAAAAGAACCCGAATCGCTACAGGAATCCAAGGAAATTGACAAATCGAGCGATAATTCTCTTGAAGAAGATAACTCTATTTCCAAAGAAGAAGCGGTAGGTGAGAAAAATGAGAGAGATTCGAAAATAATCGATAAAAAGGTTGCCTGGGGATTTGCGTCGGCCAAAGATAGGAAAATAGATACGATAATATTGCATACTTCATACAATATCTTGGGCGGGGATGAGTATTCGGTGGAAAAAGTTATCGAAGAATATCGTCAATATCAAGTAACACCCCATTATTTAATCGACCGGGAAGGGTCTGTATTTCAGCTGGTGGATGATAAAAATGTCGCCTATCATGCCGGAGAGAGTCAGGTCCCGGACGGAAGAACGGGGGTGAATAATTTTTCTCTCGGTATAGAGGTGATAAACAGCGAAAAAGACAAATTTACCGAAAGTCAATATAAATCCATCAATTTTTTGCTCGGGGATTTAAAGAAGAAATACAAGATTAAATATATCTTAGGGCACAATGATATCGCTCCGGGAAGAAAAACCGATCCTTGGAATATCGATTGGGATAAAGTAAAGAGATAAAACAGTATGAAAAAAATAATTATCGAAGTAAGAGAAGAAGGAACTGAGTTGAATTTTTTTAGTAATAATAAAGAGATTGAATCGATTCTTCTTGATAAAAATGCTAATGTGGGAGATCGGATTTTGAGCGAAATCGACTTAATGCTTAAAAGAAATCGTTTAAAATTAAAAGAAATTGATTTTTTTGAAGCAAAAAGCGCCATCTCGGATAATTATACGGCGGTAAAAATGGCTTACTTAACGGCCGAAACACTGAACTTTGTAAAAAATGTGGATTAACTGTGGATAAGTTGTGTAAAGTTGTTAACATTGCAGCAAAGGAGTTTACATTTTAAAAATAGAAAAGTAAGATAAA
>JAZHDF010000010.1:0-7743 GCA_036584565.1 Candidatus Moraniibacteriota bacterium | reverse complement strand
AAAAACAAAAGAAATAGCGCCGAACTTTGTTTATCTTGCTATCAAAAGAAACGTAGATCGGAAGCTTCTGAATATGGCAAAGGTATTTGTCCATCATGTGGCAAAAATATTACGAAAAATTATGCATATTGTTTTGATTGTTATAAGAAATTAAAATAAATCTATATCCATAGAATTAATTGCTATAAAAGAAGATATTTAATTAGGACCATCATTGGACATCCTGCCAACTCAAAACCCTCAAGCAAAAAATCAACAAACCATTCGATGTCTATTTTATTCACGGCCGTGAATAAAATAGACATTAGTTTCGGCTTTTGGGTGGTGGGGTGGGTAGAACTATATTATAAAAGTGTTCTGAAATGACGGCCGTCACAAGAGAACACCCTACATTTTACCCGCATTTTGTGCTATAAATAGTTTTATCTGTGTATTTTTTCGTGTTATAATAAAAGAGTAGCTTAAAATTAACAAAAAGTTAAAAATATTATATTAATTAATTAAAATTATTATGAAAAAAATAACAATAGTTATATTTGGATTCGCACTCGTTCTTTTAGCTGGAGCCTTCTATTTTTTTAATAAAAAGACACCAAGTCAAACACAGGAGCAAGATGTGCTGGAGGAGACATATGCAGTTTCGGTAGAATATCTTTCTTTGCGTCAGCAAACAGAAAATGTTTTGGAAAAAGCCGAGAGTTTTACTGATTATGATAGTTGGAAAGCAGAAATGGAAGAAGTTACAAAAAATTGGAAGAATTTGGAACAAAAATCAAGCGAACTGGAAAAAACAGCCAATGAAATTGCGAATGAAAAAATCGGAATGGACATTATTCCTTCGGCCTTGGCTTATGACAAAGAAGAAATTAATAAAATTATTGATAGTGCTCCCATGGGAAAAAAGATTATGACTTTGGCCAATCATCTGGGAACCGATGCAAAACACGCTCAATTAATATTAAATCAAGCTCAAGATGAAACATCCAGAGAGGCTTATGGCGAAGAGGGAGATGTTTTTGAAAAATGCGAACAAAATTCAATGAGAATCAAAAATGGTTGCAAGGTGGCTGGTTTTGTCGGCGGAGTGGTTTTAACCGGAGGAGCTTCGGCTGTAGTAGCTTCAGGAGCCTTGGCAACCACCACCACAGTAGTAGTGGGAGCAGATTTAGTTTTGGAAGTGACTGATGATGAAGCTCGAATTGCTCTCGGTGATAAAAATAAAGTTTCGGAAATGGTTAGCAGTGTTCGAACAGTTACTGAGCCAGCTGCTGCTATTTTGACATTGACCAATATTCCAGGAAATTTAAGCAAAGGCATTGACCAACTATCAGCGATTAGTTTCGGAGCTGATCAGGTTAAATCAGTAATTCAAGATGAAAAAGTTTTAGGAATAAGTATTAAAACAGATGAGAAAGGCGAGGCAAAAGCTGAAATTGCAGGACTAGCTAAAGAAGAACTGTCAAAATGGCGAGAAGAAAACAAGGCCATAAAAAGCAATGAATCAGCAGAAGAAATAATAAATAACGCCAAAGTGGCTACTGAAAAAAAAGTCGCAGACAAAGAAAGTGGAGCTAAGCAAGTAGAAGAGAAAGAGGAAGTAACTGAAAAATCTTATAACAGCACAGAAAATAGCGTTGCGGGTTCGGGATGGGAAGGAGAATTGAGCAGTATGTCAGGAGGAGATAATGAAAAACGCACTATAGATTTTGATTTTACGTTAAATCAAGATGGCAGTGTTAGTAGTGATTCGTTTAAAAAATGGAAACAAGAAGGAGATAGAATTAAGCTGTATGGCGAAGACGAATCTATCGGTTATTATGAATTCAAAATTGGAAAAAAAGACCTTCTGTTAACTAAAATTGTCATTGGAGATGAGATAATACAACCGGGAGAAGAATATATGGGAGGGATTGCTCCGGGAGGTTTTCTGAAGAGAAAATCAGATTCAAAGTCAGAAAATGAAGGCTCTCAATCCAATAAAAATGCCATTTCTCTTGCTGAATACAATGAAATGGACGATAAAGGTATATTAAAAAACATTTCATCAGTAGAAAAATATTTAGGTAAACCGGACGTTAAAACCACTGATGACAAAGGCCGAATTATTTATATTTATTATGATCTAGTTGAATATGAAAGCGGAAATCTTGGGAGTGTAAAAATGGCATTTTATAATGAAGAGGATTATAAAGCATATATCAAGAATATGGGGGGCAGCTGGGAATCAAATAAGGAGAACTGGGATGAATCAGGCGGAGGCGTTAGAGCGACAAGCGAAATAAAAAGTGCTGATACTTTTAAGCAACAATATGGTGATTAAATAAAAAAATATAGCAAGCTATGTGTTATGTAAAATGATAAAAAATATTTATTTTACATCATATGAAATGAATTTATGTCCTCAGAATAAATTGCTATAAAAAAAGATATTTAATCAAGACCGTCCTTGGATAGCCTGCCAACTCAAAACCCTCAAGCAAAAAATCAATAAAGGTAATACGAAACTACGGACGTAGTTTCGTATTACTTTCAATTATATATTTAAAAATGCAAGTAGAGCGAATATTAAATTAAAAAATATCTTTATGAAAAAAATAATAAGTGGTGGTTTTCGGTTGTGGACATTGTAGCGGCCATCACTGGTAGTCCGCGACCAAGAATTTATTGGGGGACACTTAAAAGTCGTTTAAAGAAAGAAAATAGTCAGTTGTATTCAAAATGTATACAACTGAAACTTGTGTCCGCAGATGGTAAAAAATATGCCACCGATTGTTTTTCGCAAGATGATATCATCGAAGTGGTAAAAACAATACCGAGCAAAAAATCCATACAATTTCTTGATTGGTTTACTTATAGCGACAATACTATTGACGGACAAAGCAAGAAAAAGGCGTATACGCTTTTTGAAAGCAATTTAATTGATGAAATAGAAGTCGGCACAGTTAAAGGCTTGCAACAAATTCATGCTTATTTATTTGGCGGTTTGTATGATTTTGCGGGAAAAATAAGACAGAAAAATATTTTAAAAAACGGCTTTCAGTTTGCAGTGGCGCAACATTTGGAAAACACGCTCAAGCAGATTGAAAAAATGCCCGAGGATACTTTTGAACAAATTGCCGATAAATATGTGGAAATGAATGTTGCGCATCCTTTTATGGAAGGCAATGGAAGAAGTGCTCGTATCTGGTTTGATTTGATATTAAAAAAACGCCTCAAAAAATGTGTGGATTGGAGCAAGATAGGCAAAAAAGATTATATAAGCGCAATGATAAAAAGTCCCGAAAATAGCAAAAAAATAAAAGATTTACTAAAAAAATCTCTGACTAATAAAATTAATAACCGCGAAATGTTTATGAAAGGAATAGATTATTCTTATTATTATGAAGAAGATTAATCAAAATTATCATTTAGTATATTAAATCTAGGTGTTTTTTTCTGACGGCCGTCAGATAAAAACACCTTTTCAAATCAGCTGAATATTTATAAGTTTAAAAAATAATAAAAATAAAATATGTCCGCAGAATTAATTGCCATAAAAGAAGATATTACTACGATGGAGGTGGATGCGATTGTGAATTCCGCCAATCGTCGGCTTTTGGGCGGGGGCGGAGTGGATGGGGCGATTCATCAGGCTGCAGGCGAAGAATTATATCAAGAATGTCTAACCCTCAATGGCTGTATGGAAGGCGAGGCCAAAATTACCAAAGGACACAAACTGCCGGCCAAATGGATTATTCATACTGTCGGACCAATTTATAATAATGAAGGTGGGAGGGAAGCCGATATGCTCAAAAGTTGTTATATGATGAGTCTTTATCTGGCCATGGATAATAATGTAAAAACCATTGCTTTTCCCAATATTTCCACCGGAGTGTATGGTTATCCAATAGAGGAAGCGGCGCCAATTGCCGTGGATGCGGTCAGAGAATTTATCGCTGAAGAAAAGCACCAATTGGAAAAAATTTATTTTGTTTCTTTCAGTGACGAGGATCTGGAAATTTATCAAAATTTATTGAAATAAAGATATTCGCCGATAACCTTCCTTGGATAGCATACCAACCCACCCCTCCCCAACAAAACAAAAAAGTAATACGAAACTACGGCCGTAGTTTCGTATTACTTTTAGACTATTAAAAAAATAATTTATTAAAATAAAAAAATGAATATTTACTTGGACATTGACGGGGTGTTGTTAAAAAAAGACGGCTCATTGGCTGAATATTTTGACGAGTTTTTGGAATTTTTTGTTGATAAACATAATGTTTTTTGGTTAACGACTCATTGTCAAGGAAGGGATAATAATGCCATCTGGCACATTAATCAGTACAATGAAGTCAGCAAGCGGAGTCTTGAATTATTGCAAAAAATAAAACCCACCGATTGGCAAACCTTAAAAACCGAGGGGATAGATTTTTCTCAAGACTTTATTTGGTTTGATGATTATCTTTTGGAGGCGGAAAAAGAAATTTTAAAAAAGTACGGGGCGGATCAAAAAGTTATCCTTATTAACCTAAACGAAAACCCGGATATACTGAAGGATGTCTTAAGCAGACTAAGAAGCGACGGATTTTAGCCGATTGAAATAAAAAATATCATTCCTTAAGCAACCTGCCAAAAAAGTAATACGAAACTACGGCCGTAGTTTCGTATTACCCTCAAATACAAATATATATTTAAAATTTTGCTTTTTACTCCCACGCACTAGTGCGTGGGAGTAAAATACCATAAAGATAAATAGCGGTTTATAAATTTTTAAATCTCAAAGATATTGGGCAAGGGTGTTTTTTCCTGACGGCCGTCGGAAAAAGACTTTTTTGATTTTGGGATTATGGATGGCTTTTTGAGGTATAAATGACGGAGAAAGGGGCTTTTATGTTTGAATTTAGTAGATTCCTTCTCATCTGGACAAATAATTTTAATGTGACATAATCTAAAAAAAGAGGCGGAAGTTCATTATAAAAAAATTCAGGGAGAGAAAAATGGAAACAGAAGAAATACTTAAAAATTTGAGAAAGATTTGTGAGCCGAATATTATAAAAAATATGAATGTTCCTATTGGACAAGCACCGGTTTGGGAAATCCAACTTCCTGGAGTATTTTTGGGCTACAGCAAGGAGGGGCGGAGGAATTCGGCCATTCTTTGCGCCGAAGGAAGCAGTATCGATCAGGTGGCAAGGGATTTGTGGTCAATTGTCGAACTCACTGAATCCGAAAAAGTGTCTCTCGTAAAAATTGAAAAAAGGGGAGACGAGGAAGAGAAACTAACTTGGTGGGATTGGGATTCGGGTTCGGAAAATTGGGTGGAGGCGGATAATTTTTATTTCTAATCTAACCGAAACATTGAAAAAGCTTAGAGCCGGTCCAGCACCTTGGTCCGGTTCTTTTTATTTGATTTTTTCGGCGCGGGGGTGCTATAATACATGAAGTGAAATCATAGTCTGATAACCAAAGAGGCATTCTAATCTGTAAATTGGAAAAATAAAATATGCAAAATATCAAAAAAAACGATCCGGAAATTTACGCGGCTATTCGCGGAGAAATAAAGAGACAATCCGAGGGAATGGAAATGATCGCCAGCGAAAACTATGTTTCCAGGGCGGTTTTGGAAGCTTTGGGGAGTGTATTTACCAATAAGTATTCCGAGGGTTATCCCGGTAAGAGATATTATGGTGGTCAAGAATTTACCGATGAGGTGGAAAATCTAGCTATCAAAAGAGTCAAGAAAATTTTTGGCGCCGAGCATGTCAATGTTCAACCGCTTTCGGGCGCGCCAGCCAATATGATCGCTTACAGCGCGGTTTTGAAACCGGGGGATAAGATTTTGGGGATGGATTTGTCGCACGGCGGGCACCTGACTCACGGTCACCCGGTCACTCTTTCGGCCAAGATTTATAACTTTATCGGCTATAAAACCGAGGCTAATGGAAAAATAGATTATGCCAAATTGGAAGCTTTGGCGATTAAGGAAAAACCGCAAATGATTTTGGCCGGTTTTTCCGCCTATACTCGAAATTTGAATTACAAGAAATTCCGACAAATTGCCAATAAAGTCGGAGCAATTTTAATGATTGACATCGCTCACATTGCCGGTCTGATTGCCGGCAAAGCGATCAGCAATCCGGTGCCGTATTTTGACATCGTGACCACCACTACGCATAAAACTTTGCGCGGACCGCGAGGCGGAATGATAATGTGCAAAGAAAAATACGCTCAAGCAATCGATAAGGCGACCTTTCCCGGTTTTCAGGGCGGACCGCATATGAACAACATTGCCGCCAAAGCGGTGGCGTTTGGCGAAGCGCTAAAGCCGGAGTTTAAAAAATACGCCAAACAAGTGATTGTCAACGCCAAGGTTTTGGAAAAAGAATTAAAAAAATATAAATTTAAGTTGATGTTTGGCGGGACGGATAACCACATGGTTTTGGTGGATGTGTTTGGCAGCAAGGGAGTGACCGGCAAAGAGGCGGAAGTGGCGCTAGATAAAATCGGCATTACAATCAATAAAAATATGATTCCCGATGATCCGCGAAGCCCTTTTGATCCGAGCGGAATCAGAATCGGTACTCCGGCAATTACTACTCGAGGAATGAAAGAGGATGAGGTAAGAAAGATTGCTAATTGGATAAATGCAGCTATTGAAAATCATCAGGATGAAGAGGTTTTGGGAATGATAAGAAAAGAGGTAATGAAGCTTTGTAAAAAGTTTCCTTTGAATAAATAGAGACTCGAACCTGCCTGCGGGCAGGTTTACAAGTGAGCATCCGAATAACTCGAATATGGTAGAAGGTTTCAGTTTATATTTTGTATAGTTTATATTTTTTAGGATTTGTTTAGAATTTAGTATTTGATATTTAGAATTTTCCGCCCATGGGCGGATACGGGATGTAGTATAATGGTAGTATGCACGCACTTGCCCCGTATTAATTTATCGGGGTGTAGTATAATGGTAGTACGCAAGGCTGGGGGTCTTGTAGCTGGAGTTCGATTCTCCACACTCCGACTGTTATAATCTTTGCGGGGTGAAGTGCGTGTGACCCGAGTTCTCTGCCTTCGCTAAAGCTACGGTAGACAGGGATTCTCGGCATCCCGACTTGTTATAATTATTGCGAAGTAAAGGTATATGTGACCCGAGTTCTCTACCTTCGCTAAAGCTACGGTAGACAGGGATTCTCGGCATCTCGACATTAAAGGTTAAATTATAATTTAGAATTAAGAATTTTTTTACAAATAATCCGTTCTTTTTTGCCAAATAACTCAATTTTAAAGGAGGTGGTGATGGATTGGGAAATTATTTTCAGGTTGGCAGTTTTTTATGCGGGAGGATTTTTGACAATAGTTTTTGGGGCGATAACTTGGCGGTTGATAAAAATCAGCCCCGATAAGTATCGAAAACTGCAAAAATCCGGTCCCTCGTGGGTGGAAAATTTATTTGGCATAGGGGAAAAAATCCAAAACCCGATAGTAAAAAATTATCGTCAGAGAATTTTTCCGGCAGTTGATACCAACACCAACCAATGGGAGGCAAGAGGTACTTTGGCGGATAATTCTTTGCATGATTTATAATGTTTTTCTAGCCATTTTCCTTCGATCCATAGTCCTATAATCGACTATGGATTTTTTTGTCTGGATATTTTTAAGGCAGTATTATCCTTTATTTTAAGGTTTTTTCTTTTTTCTTTGTTGTTTTTTGGTAAGGTGTCAATACATTTTGGGATTTTTCAACTTCAAAAAAATCACACCAAG
>JAZHDF010000009.1:0-7807 GCA_036584565.1 Candidatus Moraniibacteriota bacterium | reverse complement strand
ATCGGCGGCTGAAGGAGAAAATCATGAACACCAAAATATGTACCCTGAATTTGCCAACACAGCCCAAGAGAAAGGTTTGGGAAAAATTTCCGCCCGCCTAATGTCCATTGCTAAGGCTGAGGCTCATCATGAAGAGCGCTATTTAAAACTGATGGAAAATATCAAAAATGAAACTGTTTTCAAAAAAGAAGCTGAAACAGTTTGGGTTTGCCGAAAATGCGGCTATCAGCACTCCGGCAAAAACGCTCCCGAAAAATGTCCCGCCTGCGATCATCCCGTCGCTTATTACCAGATTAAATGTGAACAATATTAAAATTAATAAATCTTAATCTTATGAATGTAAAAAATAAACACGAAATCTACAAATGCTCTATTTGCGGCAATATAGTCGAAATTGTTAAGGTCGGAGGCGGGGAATTGGTTTGTTGTAACAAGCCGATGGATCTTTTAACAGAAAACACCGAGGAGGCCGCTACCGAAAAACATCTACCTGTGATAGAAAAAACTCCCTCCGGCATCAAAGTGACTGTGAGAGAAGTCCCTCATCCAATGGAAGAATCCCATTATATAGAGTGGATAGAGGTCTTATCTGAAGGGAAATCTTATAAAAAGTTTCTCCGTCCGGGTGATGAACCTAGTGCCGAATTTTGCCTTGAATATCGAGATGATTTGGTCGCCAGAGAATATTGCAATCTCCATGGCCTCTGGAAAACCTCCGCTCAAAAATAAAATTCAAAAAACAGACCGTCCGGGTCTGTTTTTTTATTTAAAAATATACTAAGATGTTAATAATTGAGGTATTTTAAGATTTTTTAAAAATTCCACTTACCTATAAAAAGTAATTTTCTAACCTTAAAAGTCAGAACAAAATTAAAAAATAATTAATCTTGAAAAATATGGAAAATATTAAAAAATTTCCCGAGCAAAATCCCACTATTGAAGAAATTAGGAATAATTTATTAAGACTACTAACCATTTGCGACTCTTCTCCTGATTTCTTAAATTATGTCCAAGAAGAATTAAGAAAGATAGAAAATCGAGAAACCTTATACCAAATAAAACTTTCTTTGGAAAAAATCCAAGCCGGACTCTTATCTCTCTCAAGCATTGAGCCGGAAAGAAAAGATACCCTCGAAGAAATCAATGAGCGATCTAAGGCGGTTTGTCTTGTCAAGGAAGGTTGGCATAATTTAAAAGAAACCTTAAATATCAACAAACCGGTCAGAATAGAAGAGACCCTCCGCCTAATCGAAAAAAATCATGTTAACTAAAATAAAAGAAAATATTTTTTATTTGTTTATCTTTCTTCTCCCCTGGCAAACAGTCTTCGTTTTAAGAGAGTTTTTTGTTGATAACGAAAAGTTTCAATACGGAAGCATAAATATTTTTATTTATCAAATTGTTTTGCTTCTGTTAATAATTCTAAATTACAAAAAAATTTTTGAGTTTAAGAATAAAAAAATAAAATTTATACTAATTATTTTTTTATGTTGGTTATTCTTATCTATTTTCGAATCATCCGACAAAATTCTAGGTTTTTATTTTTTTTCCCTTCATTTACTTGGAATCTTTTTGTTCTTAATAATCCAAACTTTAAATATTAACTTTAAAAAATTATCTTTTTCTCTTATTTTGTCCGCCACCCTATCCTCCATCCTGGGACTTTATCAATTTTTTACTCAAACCGCTTTTTCCTCCAAATTATTGGGTCTATCCGATCATTTGGCTTGGCAGGGGGGTTCCTCGGTTATAGCCACCGAAAGTTTTAGATTTCTGCGCGCCTATGGAAGCCTGTCTCACCCCAACATTATGGGAGGATTATTGGCAATAGTCCTATTGCTGTCACTTGGCGCATATTTAAAGGCTTCCCGCTCCGAACTTCGCTGGAAAATGTTTTTGGTCGCCACCCTTCCTTTGAATTTTTTAGCCCTCTTGACCACTTTTTCCCGCTCAGCCCTCCTCGCTCTCCTTATTGGAGTTATTTTAATTGTCTTTTATTTCTTATTTAAAGAAAAACTTCCTCGCAAAAAAGATCTTTGGGTTATTTTTTACGCCATTATAATTTTAACAGTCCTATTTCTTACCGCCTATGCGGATCTCTTTTCCTCTCGAACTCAAAATGAAACCCGTTTAGAAAAAAAATCCATTGCCGATAGAAAAATTTACCTCCAAGATGCTCAACAAATAATCCGCCAAAATCCTTTCTTGGGAGTAGGTCCGGGAAATTATACTTCTACCGTTTTAAAAGATAAAAAAAACTCCCGAAAAATATGGGAAATTCAACCGGTTCATAATCTTTATTTACTTGTTTTTTCGGAAATCGGTTTTTGGGGGTTTATTTTTTTCTTCTCGTTTGTCGCCATCATTATATCCGAAATATCTGAAAAAATTAAAAACCGAAAATCCGATGCAACCCTTTTTTCTTTCCTCCTAATTACTCTTTTATTTTTAGCCCTTTTTGATCATTGGCTTTGGACCGGAGCATTTGGAATAATTTTGTTTTGGTTGATTTTGGCTCTCTCTGAAAAAGAAAGTCTTTTTATCTGAAAAATTTATATTTCCTGCGGTAAAAAAATACCAACATTTTCAATAATAACCGCTCCCCCCCTCTAAACCACTTTTTAAAATAATATTCCTGGGAAGCAAAATACAATTCTTTCTGTTTTGAGTTTTCTGCAAAACTCTTTCCGCCCAAATGAATAATTTCGAATTTAGGACAAAAAATAATTTTCCCTCCCGCCTCTCTCACTCTTTTGCACAAATCCAAATCCTCGTAATAAAGAAAAAATTTTTCATCAAATCCCCCTAATTGCAAAAAAATTCTTTTCCTAATAAAAAGACAAGCCCCTGTTATCCAATCGGCTTCTATTACTTTTTGACTATTCCAAATTTTTTCACTATTAGAAAGTCCTATTTTTCCCTTTAATATTTCAGCTAATCCAAAATCTTTGCCGGCGCTCCAAGCTTGAACAGAAAACTTTCCCGATTTATCCCTCTCCAATATTCGCGGACCGATAACTCCGATACCCTCATCCTTTTCAAATTTTTCTAATAACTCCCCAATATTCTCTCCTCTAATTTCCGTATCCGGATTTAAGAAGCACAAAATATCTCCCTGACTGACCAAAACTCCTAGATTATTAGCCTTTCCGAAGCCGACATTTTTATTATTTTCAACAAGAATTATTTTTTTGCTGATAAAATCTCTCTTCTTTTCGCAATCTTCCGGAGTTATTGTCTCCAGACAAAAATTTTTCGTCCCAAAATCATTCAGAAAAAGTCTTTTTTCATCATTATTTATAATTATAATTTCAAAATCCACCAAATCAACCTTATCAAAAATTGATTTTAAGGAAGATTTCAAAAAACCTTCACTCTTGTAGTTAACTATAAAAAAAGATATTTTCATCTTGGTAAACTAAAAAATCCCCCATCCCGATAAGCTTTTCTTACTAATTGCTTATCTTTATCGGCTGGATTTTTTCTTAAGTCGATATAATTCTTTATCTTTCTGCCCAAAAGGTACCCTTCCAAATAAAAACGTTTCCAAAAACCGGCATTTTTTCTAAAAAATCTTATTCCGGATAAAACTAAATAATAATTTTTTTGCGGATTTGATTGACTTTCTTCCAAATGATCTACCCTGGAATTTTTTAAAATTCTCAAACCGAAACCGGCTTTATCGGCTCGATAAGAAAAATCGGTATCCTCGTAATACAAAAAAAATTTTTCATCCAAAAGACCGATTTTTTTAAAAACCTCTTTTCGAATCAACATGGCGCAACCGGTTACAAATTCTGTTTTCTTAATATCCTCTTGATGTTCGGCTCGCATTTTGAGCCAATTTATTTTTCCTCCGGAAAACCATATCTGCCCGTTTTTATCATAAATAATCGGACTAAAGATTCCGGTTTTTTGATCTTTCTCGGCTTCTTCTATCATTATTCTTATTGCATTCTCGCCCAAAACAGCATCGTTATTTAAAAGAAATACATAATCCGCCATTTTTTCCAAAGCCCATTTGATAGCCACATTGTTTCCTCCCGCAAAACCGAGATTTTTATCGTTTTTGATAAAATTATATTTGGAAAAAATAACCCTCATCTTATCAAATGAATCGTCTTCGGAAGCGTTATCAACCACCACCACCTCTTTATTCGGATAATCATCCCGATACAAACTATCCAAACAATTTCTCAAGACTTTCTGTCCGTTATAATTCAAAATTATCACAAAAACTTTGGGAAATTTCATATTTTGTTTTAATTTATTTTTAGTTTGAAAATAAAAGACTCTTCACCTCTCTTACGGTTATCGCTCTCGTTAGCCAAAGAAAAATCAAATAAACGAAAACACTGCCAAAAAAAGCAAAAATAAATCCGATTTTACCAAACAATAAAAGAAATGCGCCCATCATCAAACCTGAAAAAATAATTTTTTCCCAACCCTTGGTCGAAAAACGGTAATCCAAATCTCGACTGGCAAAATAAGCGGTTATCGCGACTACCAAAAACTCCGTTAAAACAGACACTGTCGCCGCTCCCGAGTAAGAATAAATCGGGATAACAATCAGATTAAGTACGATATTAAAAAAAGCGCAAAAACTCAAGATATACATCAATTTTTTTTGCAAGTTGGCAGCAATCAAAATACTGTTAAACAAGTTTCCGAAAAATATAAAAGCCAGCGCAATTATTAAAATCCTTAAAACATTGGCGGAAATGATAAAGTCTTCTCCTCCGATTATACTAATTATATCTTCCGCCAAAAACAAAGTTCCTATCACCAAGGGAACTATCATCAAAAAGAATACCTTGGCGGTTTCATTGGTTATTTTGGTAAATTTGTGTTTATCGGTAAAAATATACATTGAAAGAAGAGGCAAAATTAAACCTACCATCATTCCCGGAAAAAAAGTTATATTCTCAATAATTTTATAGGCCATATTATAAACTCCCACCGCCTCGCTTCCTTTCAAAATAGAAAGGATAATTGTGTCCATTTTAAAGTATAAAAAGGTTACCATAGCGGAAATTCCAACCGGAAAAGACATCTTAAAAAACTTTTTCCAATAAATCCAATCAAGAGATAATGAAAATTTTACGTATTTTCGACTCAAAAATATCACTATCAAAAAAGTAAACAATGTGTTTGCCAAAACGGAAAACATAATCGCATCAAAACCCCAGTCAAATTTTACCGCCATCGCTACAAAGAAAACTTGGACTATTTTTCCAAAAAACTCCGTAATGGTAACTTTATCCATCCTCAAGTTTTTTTGAAAAACTCCGTTTAACACCATATAAGAAGAAGAAAAAACGTAATTTAAAGCGATTATAAGAATACCCTTCTCAATGTTTTGACCGTAAGGAAGAATCCAAATCAAAATTGGCGCAATTACCACCACCAAAAAAGAACTTAGGATTCTGAGAGTAAAAACATTGCCCATAATTTTTTCCTGATCGGCATTTTTTCTGGATATTTCCCGAGTAGAAACTGAGTAGAGGCCCAAATCAAGAATCGCCCCAAAAAAAGAAAAGAACGCCAAAACAGTGGCATAATCCCCAAATCCGTTTATCCCCAGATATCTCGTTATAAAACCTATATTAACCAAAGCTAAAACAGTGGATAAAATTTTAGCCACCGTATTGATAACCACATTGTAAGCTATTTTCCTAGCAAGCACGCTTAAAAATCTTAAAAAAGTTACAATTCCCAAAAAATAAAAACCTTTATATCAAGAAATAGCGAGCTATTATAAAATTGAAGTTGGTTTTATAACTACTCTTCGCTCTCCGTTTTCGCCGATACTTTCCGTTTTTACCTTTTCATTATCAGACAAACACATATGCACCAGTCTCCTGTTGTAAGCCGACATCGGTCTCATTATCATCGTCTTTTTTTCATCCACCGCTCTTTGGGCCATTTCTTGAGCCAAATCCAAAACTGAAACCTCCTGATCTTTTTTATATGAATTAACATCCAAAACAAATCGCACTTTATCATCGGTTTTTTTTCTGACCAATAGCCTTATTATATGCTGAAGAGCTTGTAAATTATCTCCGCCTTGACCGATTAAAACATTAGAATCTTTTTTTGCTCTAATATTACAAATAACTCTTTCTTCCTCTTCTTTTTCCTCCAGAATTTCCACTTCACCATCAAATCCCATCAATTTAATGATTTCAATGGCTGTTGCCTTTATTATTTCTTTATTTTCATTGTTCATAATATTTTCTAATTACTTCTTAGGCTCTATACTGAAAAATTTATTATTTCTTTTTTAAAACATAAGTCTGCTGAATAACGGAAAACAGGGTAGAAAAAAGCCAATAAATAGAAAGTCCGGCAGCAAATTTGGCACCGATAAAAAGAGTTAGGATTGGTCCGAAAAAAAGCATTTGCTTGTTCATTATTTCCGCAAAATCAGGCTCTTTATTATCCTCTTTCTTTTTAGCGTTCTTATTTAATTCATCCTTCTTCTTCTTATTAAACATCATCATTTTGGTTTGCCAAAATTGAGCGGCAGCAGCTAAAATCGCTATCGGGATACTGGGTTTCAACAAATCAACCACTCCCAAAAATGTCTTGTTTATCTCTCCGGGATTTTTTACAAAAGAATAAAGATCTCCGTTATTAACAACCAAACCGGCATCGGAAATATTTATAATAACCCTATAAATAGCAATTAAAAAAATGATCTGAATAATTATCGGAAAACAACCGGAAAAAGGATTAACCTTATTTTTCTTATAAAACTCCATCACTTCCCTGGTCTGCTTCTCTTTATCATCCTTATATTTTTCTTGAAGCGCCTTCAATTCGGGCTGAATTTCTTGGATTCTCTTTTGTGATTCAATTTGCTTTTTCGACAAAGGAATCATGGCCGCCTTCAAAAGCACCGTTACTATTATTATCGCCACGCCAAAATCTCCACCCGGAAAAAAATCATAAACAAAAATCAAAATATTATAAATTGGCTGGTAAATTAATTCATGAAAAATAGTTGTCATAGCAAATGTTTTTGTTTTTTATTTTATTTAAACGGCCAGTTTTTTTCTTCCTTTTTGCCTTCTTCTTTTGATAACGTCTTTACCGCTTTTTGTACTCATTCTTTCCAAAAAACCATGAGTTTTTGCTCGCTTTCTTTTTTTAGGTTGATATGTTCTTTTTGTGCTCATATTATTGACTTTCTTAAAAAATAATTATTTATCCAATATTCCTAAATTATCATATAAAAAACATTTTGTCGAGAGTCTGGTCTTTTGCATTTTTAAAAATTAAATGCTTTAATTAAACTGTAAAAACAAAAAACTGCTTACCTAATCTTTGTCAGATAATAACTCAAAAAAATTTATATAAAAAATTCAATATTTTAAACCTATGCTGCCTAAAAAAGAAAGAATATCAAAAAAGGATAATTTTAAGGAAATTTTTAAGAAATCCTCGATTTTTAAAATCCCCTATTTAAAGCTTTTTATCTCCAAAAATAATTCTGATAAAATGAAAGCTACTGTAATAATTTCAAAAAAAACATCAAATCTGGCGACTAAAAGAAACAGGATGAAAAGAAAAATTAGACACATATTGATATCTAGTAAAGAAAATATCCCCCAAAATATAAATATATTAATTTTAGTCAGCGATTCAAAAATTTTAGAAAAAAAGAGCTCTGAAATAAAGAAAGAAATAATTAATATTTTTAAAAAATAAATCTAATTCATACTATTTTAATATGCTTTAAAAAGATTTAATTGTTCCACGTGGAACATTTTTAGCTTTAAATTGGGGTTTCGGGTTGTTTTTT
>JAZHDF010000008.1:0-7989 GCA_036584565.1 Candidatus Moraniibacteriota bacterium | reverse complement strand
CCCAAGGTTGTTCCGTATCCGGGATAACAATCTTCGATGACAAATTTACCGCTATTGTCTCCGGTCTCGATAAATTTAGATTTTTTAGGCAATGTTATTGATTGCATATTTTTTGGTAAAAGTTATTTAAATTACAAATTTATTCTAGCGAGAATAATATTCCACTACCAGCTGAGGATCGACATTCACGCCGATATTCTCCAAATCGGGAAGCGCTAAAATTTTTCCCTCAAACTTCTTGGCATCCAAAGCAATCCAGGCCGGAATATCCTTTCTGTTCTTGAGGGCGGTTTCTATTTCTTTGAAATATTTCTTTTCCTTTTTAGTATCGCTGACTCCCACCACATCGGCCACTTTTACTTCCGCCGAAGGAATGGACAATCTGCGACCGTTAACCTTGATGAGACCGTGATTAACCATTTGGCGAGCCAAGTTTCGTGAAGAAGCCAAGCCCATACGGTAAACCACATTGTCCAAACGCATTTCCAATCTGGTCATCAAAAGATTTCCGGTAACCCCCTCTTTGTTTTTAATATCGTTAAAATGTTTTCTGAATTGTCGCTCCAGAACTCCGTAAATTCTTTTGATTCTTTGTTTCATTGCCAACTGTCGACCGTACTCGCTTAATCCGCGACCCATTTTTTTGCCATGTACTCCGGGCGCATAAGCTTTTTTTATCATCGCGCACTTGGTAGAACCGCAACGATCACCCTTGAGAAAAAGTTTTTCTCCGGCTCTTCTGCATTGTTTGCATTTTGGATTTAAATCTCTTGCCATATATTAATCTAGTAACTGGTAACTAGTATAACTAGTAAGCAGTAATTGGTAATTTTTGAAATTATTGTTTAAAAAATTTTAAATTGATCTCCTAATTTCTAAATTCTTAAATTAAAACATTTAAAATTCATTTAAAATTAGAACTTAATCAGTTGAAATTTTAATTCTAGGTTTTCTCAACCGATCTCCTTCCGCTTCCCATCGTATGACGGACATTGCCACGCAAAGTTCGGTTATTGGTCTTGGTCCTTTGACCGCGACTAGGCAAACCTCTTTGATGACGAGCGCCGCGATAACAACCGATTTCTTTCAAGCGACGGATATTCATTCTGATTTCATGCTTCAATTCTCCCTCAATTTTATAACCGGCTTCAATATCGTTTTTGAGGGCATTGACCTGCTCGGAAGTTAAATCTTTGGCGCGAATATTTTTGTCAATGCTCAATTTGTCCAAAATATCGTTACTATTTGAACGACCAATGCCAAAAATATAAGTAAGCGCAATCTCGATCCTTTTGTTGTCCGGTATGTTTACACCTGCGATTCTTGCCATATTTTAATCTTGTAACTGGTAGCTAGTAACTTGTGACTAGTAGCCAGTAATTATTTAAAATTTTAATTTATTATTATTTTAAATTAATTCTTAATTTTTAATTATTAATTAATTTAGACTCTCCTTGTTTTTCTTCTGCGACAACCGTTATGCGGAACCGGGGTAATATCCTTGATAGACAAAATCTCAAAACCGGCACCCGATAAACCGCGCACCGCCGACTCCCGTCCTCCGCCGATACCCTTGATAAAAATCATTAATTCTTTCAAATTGTATTTTTTGACTTTTTCCGCCACATCGGAAGCCACTTTGGTAGCGGCAAACGGGGTGGATTTTTTGGCTCCCTTAAAACCGAGCATTCCGGCGCTGGACCAACCCAAAGTCGCTCCGTTCATATCGGAGATGGTTACAATCGTATTGTTATAAGTACACTGAATATGGGCCTGCCCCTTAAAAACGGACCGTTTACCCTTTTTGGCTACTACGGTTGGCTCATTTTCAACTTTAACATCGGCTGTGGCAACAGGGGCTTCAATTTTTTCATCTTGGATTTTCTTTTCTTCCATATTTTAATTTATTATTATTTCAGTTAACGAGTTGACAGATTATCTAACGGATAATTTCCGATTCTGTGACCGATGACTCGATGACTAATTGCTTTTGCTTTTACGGTTTATTCTATTTAAAATTCATTTGAACTTTTAACTGTCTCTAACCCTGCCTTTGTTTATGTTTGGGATTTTTGCAAATTACATAAACCTTGCCTCGGCGTCTAACCACCTTGCAATGGGCGCAGATTTTTTTGGCTGATGCTCGTACTTTCATGTTCTCTACGAATTACGAATTTATACGAATATACGAATTATATAAACTGCAACTCTTTTCAATTAAAATTTGTAAAATTATTATTTTTGAGACTTAATTCAACATTGAATATTGGGCATTGATTATTGAATATTTCCTCAGAGTCTTTTTGTTATTCTTCCTCTGGTCAAATCATACGGACTCATTTCCAATAAAACCCTGTCTCCCGGCAAAAGCTTGATGTAATTTACTCTCATTCGGCCCGAAATATGAGCCAAGATTTCATGTCCATTCTCCAGTTTAACTTTAAAAGTCGTACTGGGCAGAGTTTCCTCCACCACGCCTTCCACCATGATTAATTCTTTTTTTTGAGTCATAAATTATACAAACACAAAAATAGAGGAGTTAAACTCATGTTAACCTTTCATTCCTAATGCTTGAATAAACTGAAAATGAAACCTCTATCACTTCTTATTCTATTTAATTTTGATTTAACCGGATATCACCATCCATAATAACAGAATTGTTTTTTTTGTCAACACTTGGCGAATTACTATATTTAATCACCGATATTTAACATATAATTCTCGCAATGACAAACTGCATGTGTCATCTCGACTAAATAAATTTCTGTACTCGGAAATTTATGCACGGAGAGATCTGGAGATTCCTGCCTGCCGGCAGGCAGGGCTCTCATTTCAAAGATAAAGATTTCTCCGCTTCTAATTTTTGAGTACAAAAATTATTCGGTCGAAATGACAAAGGGAGGGGTCGAAACGACAGAGAAGAGAAGGTTTTGCAATGACATTCGACCGATGACTGATGACAAGATTTTTCCCGATTACCAATTATTAGCTACTTGTTGTCTCTGCGAGTAAATTTTGCTTGCCCCGTCAGATAATACCTGACTGGGATACTCGAAAATTGCGTGACAGTCTCGGATGAGATTGCCGCGTCGGAGTACCTCCTCGCAAAGACAAATGGGTTACACTTGCAAAGACGGAAAAGGGCGTGTCATTGCGAAGGAGTTTTGCCTGCCCCGTAAGATAATATCTGACTGGGGTACTCAAAACGACTGTGGCAATCTCGTTTTTACCGGTAGATGTCTCGGACGGGATTGCTTCTCCGCCGGCTGGCGGATCACAAAGACAAGCGGATTGGTGTTTTCTCAATGACACCCTCACATTCTGTTTTTAAATTATTAATTCTTAATTCTTCATTATTAATTCTTCTTCAATTACCGATTGCTAATTTTATAGACTTTTACGGCTCAAGATGCTATGATTATGTGTCCGCAAAAGTTTGTGCTAAACTGAAAATATAATTATGAAAAAGAAAAAATCCGACAAAAAAGTCAAGAAAAATATTTTCTTGAGTATTTTATTGCAAATAGCTTTGGGTATTTTTGACGTGCTGGTGGCCGGCTTCTTGTTGGCGGTTTTAACTTTTGTCTATTTTTATACCAATACCCCGGATGTCAGAAATCTCCCGGGGGTAACTATCAATCAAGCCTCGGCTATTTACGACAGCAGCGGAGAACATATCTTGTATAAAATTTTCGGCGAAGAAAACCGGAAGGTGATCGCGCACGAGGATATCCCCAATACGGTCCGAGTTGCCACTTTGGCGGCCGAAGATGATAATTTTTACAACCATTTCGGAATTGACATCAAGTCTCTTTTTCGCGCCCTGAGAGCCAATATCGAAAACGAAAAAATCGAGCAAGGAGCCTCCACTATCACTCAGCAATTGGCTCGCAGTCTCTACCTTACCAGAGAAAAGACTATTACCCGCAAGGCCAAGGAAGCGGTTTTGGCTATCAAGATGGAGCGAGTTTTTTCCAAAGACGAAATTTTAGATATGTATCTCAATCAAATTCCCTACGGCGCCAACGCCTACGGCATCCAAGCGGCCGCCCAAACTTATTTTGCCAAAGACGCTCGAGATTTAACCTTGGACGAGGCGGCTTTTTTGGCGGTCTTACCTAACGCTCCGAGCCTCTATTTTCCTCACGGTGAAAACGACGACCGGCTATTTAAGAAGCAACGCGCTATCCTGGAAAGATTGGAAAAGCTGGGCTGGGGTGAGAAAAACAAATTAAAAGAAGCACTATCTATCAATACCTTTGAAAAAGTCAGACCGCTCACGCGCGATATCGAGGCGCCACATTTTGTGATGTATGTCATCGATGTGCTCGAAAAAGAATACGGCCGAGAAATGCTGGAAAACGGCGGACTGAAAATAATCACCTCCCTGGATTGGGAAAAGCAAAAACTGGCCGAAGAAACTCTCCGAAATTCTCGCCAACATTTGAATAATTTCCAAGCCGAAAACGCTTCTCTGGTGGCGATCGAACCGACCACGGGAAAGATTTTGGCCATGGTCGGCTCGCTGGATTATTTTGACAAAAGCATCGACGGTGAAGTAAATGTGGCCACTCGCCTCCGCCAACCGGGCTCCTCTTTTAAACCAATTGTGTATGCCAAGGCTTTTGAAAAAGGTTTGCAACCGGAAACTTTGATTTACGATGTCCGGACCAACTTCGGTCCGGATGGGAGCGGCAAAGATTATATTCCCAGAAACTATAACGGCAAATTTAGCGGTTTGGTTTCTATTCGCCAAGCCCTGGCCGGATCCTTAAATATTCCCGCCGTCAAAACTCTCTATATCGCCGGCGTGCCCGATACGATTGAACTGGCTCGACGAATGGGCATCACCACTCTTTCCGACAACGACAACTACGGCTTAGCCTTGGCGCTGGGAGGCGGAGCGGTGAAATTATTGGAAGAAACTTCCGCTTTCGGAGTATTCGCCAATGACGGAATCAAAAATAACCATACTTCCATCTTAAAAATCACCGACGCTCAAGATAAAACGATTTACGCTTATGAAAAAAAGGAGGAGCGAGTCATCAACGCCGAAGTGGCACGCAAGATAAATTCCATCCTTTCGGACAACCAAGCCCGCATGACGGTTTTCGGTCCCAATAACGCTTTCAATATCAAAGACCAAACTGTGGCCGGCAAAACCGGTACCACTCAAGATTTCCGCGACGCTTGGACAGTCGGCTATACACCGTCTATCGCGGTGGGAGTTTGGGCCGGCAATAACGACAACTCTCCGATGCGCTCCGGCGCCGACGGAACTTATGTAGCCGGACCGATTTGGAAAAATTATATGACCAAGGTTTTAGAAAACAAACCGCGCCAAGAATTTGTCGCTTATCAACCGATAGAAAGCGAGACTCCGATGATTTCCGGCTACAGCAAACTTGCGCAAGAAAAAATTTATATCAATACCAAAAGCGGCAAAGAGATCAGCGAGAGCAAGAAAAACAAAACCGATCCGGAAAAAATTAAAGAAGAAACTCGGGTTTTGGACAATCACTCGATTCTCCATTACCTCAATCAAGATTTTCAATCTAATTATGATTTGCTGATGATAAAAAGATGGGAAGAAGGAATTTTTAATAAAGATAATTTGGAGGAAGAAGAAAATTAGTAACTAGTAATCAGTAACCGGCAATCAAAGAGATTAAAAACAGGAGTTTAAGTTATTTGGGAGTTCGACTCCCATGATAGGAGTCGAACTCCCAAATCATTCCAATAAATATCTTTTCAGCTCTTTTTTATCTTTTAAATATAGAGCGGTTTTTTCCATAAACCCCACATATTCTTTTTGATTTTTGAATTGCCCCAAAATAACTTCTTTGTTGCACATTTTCCCGTCTCTTTGACCGATATAATCCGGGTAACTGGAGTATTGCCATAAGTCAGGGGCTAAGTCACGAATTGGGGACTTAGCCTCTTTATTTTCATATCCGTGGATAAAATTATTTCTATTTACATAAACAGAAAGATGCAATAAATATTCATTAGTATCAATATGTATAGCTTTAAAAGGTCCTTGAAATAATGATCCGGAACGATTGTATTTTTTGTTGAAATAACTGCTATATCCAGAACCTAATTTAAGCATAAATTTACTTATCCCTTTGTCTGTTTTTTGTTTCAGAATCAAATGAAAATGATTTGGATTCAAGCAATAAGTTATAATATCGACAAGTGATTCATCATTAGGGACCAAGTCCCCAATTGGGGACTTGGTCCCTAAATTCTTTTCTGAAGTTACAATCTGCTTATCCTTAAAATTCTTTTCATACAAACTTCCAATCGGATCGATGGTATTAAATTCCCGCATACTCTTAAGAAATCTGACATAATCAAAATCTTCAAGAAAAATCTCTCGCTTATCAGTTCCTCTATTATAAATATGATAATATTCCTCATTGGCAAAAATTGTTTTGCGCATATTTTTTAAAGACTTTTTTGGAGACTAAGTCCCCAATTGGGGACTTAGTCTCCAAAAAGAATTATTCAAACTTGGCGTCGCCTTCGAGTTTGATCTGGGTGCCTTCGAGTTTGATTTTACCGGCGCCCTGAGATTCGGAGGCGCCAATCGACCAAGCGGCGGGAGAAGCGGGACGAGCTTGGCCACGAATGTCGTCAAAGAAAGATAAGTCCGCATCGGCAGAGAGATTAAGTCCGGCGCCTTTGGCGGCGGTATCGTCGGAGCTCAAGCGGAAATCATCGTTGGCTTCGTCGATAAATAGAACATCGGCTGTCCCGCCGGTAAACGAAGCATTGGGCGCATCACCGGAGATGTCGGAAATGTTGTAATCGGAAGAAGCACCAAAAGTACCATCAAAACCATTTGTGCAATTTTGAACTATGTTATTTTTGACAACGTTAGACCAATTGGCATATATTCCAATTCCTGAATTATAAACGGTATTATTAAATACATTTGCGGAACCAGTGGTGACTGATAAAGCTGAAATGCCCACTGAGGGAAAGTCGTAAACTATATTATTATAAACATTTAAATTTCCCCCGCCTGCATTTGTATTTGTAGCTACTATTCCAGAGCCATAACTACTGCTACCACTAAACTTCAGTATATTATTATTTATATATACTTCAGATAATAAAGAATTAGCGAGTACAGTGTATACATCAAAACCTCCAATCCATTGATTACTTATCTGTAAACCCTCAATCTTAACATTGCTAATAGCAATAGTTACTATCTGACCCATTGTACCATCGTCTTCCAGAATATATTTCCCATTATCCCATTTTCCACCATGCATTTGGCTCACTCCCACTTCGGTTACCGAGACAGGCGTATAAATTTTGAAAAAGTTATACGGCCCGGTTGTCCAATCAGCAACAGTTACCCCGGTCGTATCCGCCGTGGTGCCGTTGGCATAGCAAGCGATGTTCCATTGTTCGTTGTTGGCGACGAGGTCGCGATCGCCACCGTTAAAGGCAAATCCCATGGTGCTTAGGGTAGAATTAATCGTGCCGGCTTCGGCATTAAACAATGATGTATAGGCACGGTAGATTTGATAAGTATCGTTACTAGGGATGTCTCCGGGTACGGAGCCATCATTAGTTTGTAGCTGGTAGCTGGTAGGGGAATTGCGCTTGCTGATAAATAATAGAGTGTCGGCGGAAGTGATAGCCTCATCATTATTGGTATCGATAATCACCGCATCGCCTACTCCGATATTATCAGGAAGGGCGGCGGAAAAATTGGCTGTTCCGTTTTTTAATTCAGTCAGGCTTCGGGTGTGACCGCTGTCGTTGTCCAAAGTATCGGTTTTACTTGGTCCGACACTTCTGAATATTTGGGTGGCGGTTTCATCCGCCCCGATGTCCCATGAGCCGGAGCGAGGCATACTATCAATATCTGTAGTGAAGTAAGTACTCAAGTCAGTACCCGCATCAATGGCAAATCGGTCATCAGGGTGGAGATGGAAGTCTTCACTACCAGCTTCAGTGGAAACAAAT
>JAZHDF010000007.1:0-8090 GCA_036584565.1 Candidatus Moraniibacteriota bacterium | reverse complement strand
AAAGCTGGTCGCTTTCAACTCTATCCGTTGAGCTATGGGGGCAAATATTATTTTCATAAAAAATCCACAATTAAAAAAAATAATTTTTCCCTTCTGAGGATTTTAAATTTATCTTATTCCTTCAATTTTTAACTTTGCATTTTAAACTTTTAATTTATGCGGTGCGCCGTGAGGGATTCGAACCCCCGACCGTTTGCTTAAGAGGCAACTGCTCTACCGACTGAGCTAACGGCGCATTGTAAAGCGCTTCTTTTTTGAAGCGCTTTACTCAAAAACCATGCAATATTTATTTGCTCTCGGAAGTAACTTCTTCCACACTCTTTTCTTTTACTTCCGAAACCTTGGAAACATCCTCCTCAACTTTTTCATTCAACTCGGCCAACTCCTCCTCGCTTCTCGGCTCGGAAACGGAAGCAATAACCGTTTCGGGATCATCTAAAATTTCCACCCCCTCGGGAACAATCAAATCTGAAATGGAAATTACATCTTCAAAATTAACCAATTTAGTCAAATCAATCTCAAACTCCTGCGGAATATTTCCCGGCAAACACTTTACTTCTATTTCATCCAAAACCTTAACTAAAATACCCCCACCCTCCTTAACTGCCGGGGCCTCCCCGACAAAGACCAAAGGAACATTGGTTTCCACTTCTTCTTTCATATTTATTCTCAAAAAATCGACATGTCTAAATTTTCCGGACAAGGGATCGATCTGATAATCGCAAATCAAAACATTATCCTTATTTCCATCCTCCAAATCCAATACGACAACGGTGTTTTCCCCGGCCTTTTCAAAAACTTTTCCAAAAGCCAGTTCCTCCAACCAAATGTTTTTATTTTCCTTTTTTTGACCATACAAAACGGCCGGGATCATCCCGTTTTTTCTCTCTTTCTTCAAGTTGCCTTTTTCTCGCAAAGTAACTTTTAAATTTATTTTTTCCATATTTTTAGATGAAACATATTCACAGAAAACCGCGTTACCATCTTCTCTGCAAATTCGATTCGCACACTTACTTATTTACTTATTATTTAAATATTTATATATTTCCAGAACCTCATCTTTATCCACCGGCATATTTTTTAAGAAAAAATTAGCCTCCCGAGCATCCAAATCGGTTGAAAGACCGAGACTGATTACGCCCTGCTTGTTTTCAGTTATAAAAGCCAAAACAGCGCTTCCGCACTTGGAACAAGTCAAATGAAAAACAGTTCCATTACTATTCTCTTGCAAAACAACGGTCTGAGAATGATTGTATTTGGTCCCGCATAAGGGACATTTTGTCAAATTTTTTAAATTATTGTCTGCTTCTCTCATAAAGATTATTATACACAAAATACTTTAAAAATCAAGTCTTAAAATATTTTCTAAAACTCTTCCTCGGTTTTTATCCGATTTTCCATATTTCTTTTACTGGTTATGAAAATATTATTTACTATGCCGATAACTATAAATAAAGAAATTAAAGAGCTTCCTCCGTAACTCAAAAAAATCAAAGGAATTCCAGTTACCGGCATCACTCCGATATTCATTCCGATATTCACCAAGACCTGAGCAAAAAACATCGCCATACTTCCGGACACTATTAAATACCCAAAGTTATCCATAGCCGACTCGGCGATTTTTTTCATACGATAAAAAATAATCAAAAGCAAAGCCATCACCACGCTCGCCCCTACCACCCCGAATTCTTCCACAATCACCGCAAAAATAAAATCAGTATGATTTTCCGGCAGAAAATTCAATTGAGATTGGGAACCGTGACCCAGTCCTTTGCCGGTTACTCCTCCCGAACCGACCGCGATCATCGATTGGATCACATTGTACCCGCTCCCTTTGGGATCATTCTCCGGATTGATAAAATTAATAATTCTATTTTTTTGATAATCAGCCAACATAAACCAAGCAATAAATAATCCCGCCAAACCCAAAAAAAACATTGAAACCAAATAACGCCATTCTATTCCGGAGAGAAAAAGCATAACCAGTAAAATGGCCACCAAGATCAAAGCACTTCCGAAATCAGGCTGCCTCAACACCAAAAAAATAGCTGTCCCGGCAAGAAAAAAGGCGGTTAGCAATCTCGAAAACTCACTCAAAACCGCCTTGCTCTTGGTAATAAAACTGGCTAAAGACAAAATCAAAAATATTTTAGCCAATTCAACCGGCTGAAAATTAAAAAGACCGAAAGAGATCCAACCAGTCGTTCCTCTCACCAAAGATCCCGTCAATAAAACCAACAACAATAATAATAACATAAAAAAATAAATCCACCGACTATGCGCCTGAAAATAATGATAATCGATGACCGAAAAAGAAATCATAGCCACCAAGCCTATTAAAACAGCTACCGACTGACGACCGAAAAAGGTTAAGCCCTCTCCATGGACCTGTGAAGAAGAAATACTATACAAAGCCAAAAGTCCGACCCCCAGAAGCAAGCTGACGGCCGCAATCAAGACCCAATCCGATTTTAAAATCTTTACCAACATAATTTTATTTTATCTCACTCTATTCTAATTCAAAATCAATAACCTGCCAAACCGATTGGCGAACTTTTTTCCTTATGTTATTATAATAACAGCTCAAAAATTCTTAAATTTTGGATTTTGTTATGTTTTTAGTTAAGCTTTTATTGTTTTTATTCAGTATTGTTTCTTTGCTCTTTTTGCCGGGCTATCTTTTAATTTTGGCTTTTTTTAAAAAAAATATTTCAGACCTCTTTTCTCCCCTTGAGGTTTTTATTCTTTCTCCGACAATTGGATTGGTTGTTTTTGATTTGATTGTAATTCTCGGCGGAGAGTTGGGGTTTGCCATTGATCTAAAATTTATCCTGGGGTCGATTTCGCTTTTCAGCTTGGCCTGTTTGGGAGTTTACAGAAAAAAATCCTCCAAACAAAAAGAATTTCCGACTTCTTCAACAAAATCATCACTTATTTTTAATAAAAACCAAACAAGCTTAATTGTCTTGATTTTATTTTTAACAATATTTATTAAAACGGTTTATCTGAAAGACTCCGCCCTACCCACCTCCACCGATCTTGGTCATCATATGTATTGGTCCAAAATAATCTCCTTGACGGGAGAATTGCCTCAATATCGGGAAAATGAAATTATCTCCGAAGGCGAAAATTATCGGATTGAAAATAATTCCATAGATGACTTCATTATCGGGGAACATCTTATTTTTTCCGGAGTAAATATCTTGACCGGTCTTGATTTTATCTCTTATTTCCCTATGCTCCTTCTTTTTTTATTCAATATTTTCGGTCTGCTGACTATCTTCATCTTGGCTTTCCGAGTTTTTGAAATAATTTATTCTGTCAAAAACAAACTGATAAATCCCGCCAATCTTTCGATTTTTACTTTATTTATATCCGGCCCCGTCTATGCCACCACCTCTCCTCAAGCCAAATTTGTCAGCGGAGGAGTGGTGGGAAATCTGATCGGTAACCTTCTTATTCCCGTCAGTCTTTATTTTTTTCTTCGAGCGGTAAAAGAAAAAAACTCTTGGTTCCTTATTATGGGTTTACTTTCAAGTGCCGGAATTTTTTACAGCCATCATTTAAGCGGTTTAATTTTTATTTTTATCATTATATTTATCCTGACTTTCTTCATGTTAACAACACTAATCGAAGCGTCAATTTCCAGCATCCGAGACAAAAAAAATCCAAATTTATCAATCTTTAAAATATTTCCCGATCTGTCTAAATTATTCTTTGCCCCCCAAGTGGCTGTCTTTTTTATTTTGCTTTCAATTTTTACTGTTTATATCCATATGCCCGCCTATATCATAAACGATGCCAAGGGAACCGCCTTAGGAGCCCCCAGTAAATCCACTCGCGCCGGTCTCAACTCGGAGCAATTCAAATACGCCGTCGGAGAAATTCGTCTGATTTTGGGAATTATCGGCGGATTATCTCTACTGGGATATTTCTTCTTTATTAAAAAAAGCAAGCAATATATTGACATCTTGGCTATTTTTATTCTAATCGGTTGGGCATTTTCTGTCTCTCTTTTGACCCTGAAACCTCAATGGTTACTTATTAATGTTCCCTCCGACCGGGTTTCTCACTACGCCAACTTTCCTTTCTTAATTTTGGCCTCCGTCGGATTGTTTTTTATTTTGGAAATGCTTGTAAAATTAAACTCTCGCAAAGTCTTTAAAACAAAAATTATATTTCTCATTCTGGGCCTCTCTTTTCTTACCCTTTCCTTCCAGGGATTTTATGATAATAATCAATCCCTTTCCAATAATGAAAAAAATCAAAAAGCCCTTCAAACTTACCACCTGTCGGATTTTCTGGCTACTCGCTTAATTTCTGGCGAAAATTCAATTTCGACCAACATACTAAAAGACCATAATTATATATCCGCCGATGCTTGGATGAAGCTTTTCTTTATGCAAGACCCCAATTTTCCTCTCTCCCGCGGATATTTCAAACGTTACGAAGACCCTACCAAACCCCGGGAAATGTGCACTCTCTGGATGATTAGTGAGCCTGCTTCGGAAAGAGCCACACGCTGTTTCGAAGGAACCGGTGTTGAATATGTTATCGTTGACACAACCGTTGACGGACCCCAATTTATAAATAATTCGGATTTTGATAAAATTTATGAAAGCCCCAGTCTTTCGATTTTTGCCAAATCAAAAAAATAATTCTATGGCCAATCAAAAAATAATTATCCTTTCTACCGTTTTTTTTATCTTGATCAGTTTCTCTTTCTTGGCCTTTTGGGAAAAAAAACAATCTGTCATAACCAATGGTTGGTTTTTATATTTTGACGATATTCAAACTTCATCCGCCAATTTTACCGTGGAAAATTACACCGACAAAGAAGACTTTGAATGGAAATTATATCTGAATGATAAGTTCATAAAAAAAGAAAGCTTCCAAGTCTTGAAAAATAACTCAAAAAGTGTTATAATTGACAAACAACCTGAATTAAAATCAATTAAAATAAAAGTTTTTCACTCAAAAGAAGTAAAAGAAATTTACAAAAATTTTGAATGAAAAATCCACCTCAATGAAAATTGTAACTTATCCCGATCCGATTTTGGACAAAAAAGCGGAAAAAATAAAAAATCCCCTGGATAAAGAAATTCAAGCTCTTATTCCGGAGATGTTAAGCGCCATGCGAGAGAATAACGGCATGGGCTTGGCCGCCCCCCAAGTCGGAAAATCACTGCAATTATGCATCGTTGATTATCAAGGGAAAACATATACCCTGATTAATCCCAAAATAACTTCCCACTCCAAAGAATTGGAAAGCTGTGAGGAGGGTTGTTTAAGTTTTCCGGGTAAATTTATCCCAATTAAGCGCTTCTCTACAGTCCAAGTCAGATATTTGAACGAAAAGGGAGAAAAGTGTAAAATAAAAGCGCGTGGCTTGTTGGCCAGAGCTTTTCAGCATGAGATCGATCATTTAGCCGGAATTGTTTTTATAAAACGCTAAAAATAAAATATGCAAAAAGAAGAAAAACCAAAATTAGTCTTTATGGGTACACCCGATTTTTCAAGTATTATCCTTGAATCTCTTATTTTGGAAGAGTACCCCGTTTTGGCGGTGATCACTCAACCCGATTATCTCTCTAAAAATAAAAGAGAGGAATTTGTCAGTCCGGTAAAAAAAATCGCCTTGGAAAAAAACATTGAAATTTATCAACCGGAAAAGCTTGATCAGGAATTTAAAAACTGGCTGGAAAAATTAAAGCCGGATTTAATAATTGTCGCAGCCTTCGGCAAAATACTGCCAGAAAAAATTTTAGAAATTCCCAAATTCAAGTCCATCAATGTGCATGCTTCGGTCTTACCTAAATTAAGAGGTGCCTCCCCGATTCACAACGCCATCATTGAAGACTTAAAGGAAACCGGGATCACTATAATGCTTATGGACAAGGGGGTAGACACCGGAGATATACTCTCTCAAAAATCCATCGCCATCGAACCCGAAGATGATTATATAACTCTGACGGGAAAACTGGCGGTAGTCGGCTCGAAATTATTATCCGAAACAATTCCCGCCTGGATAAAAGGAGAGATAAAGCCCTTAAAACAAAACCATGCCGAGGCTACTATGTGCCAATTAATCGAGAAATCGGACGGCAAAATAAATTGGAATGAACCCGCCCGAGAAATTTACAATAAATTCAGAGCTTTCAAGGTTTGGCCGGGAATTTTCTCTTTCTGGGAAAATAAGGGAGCTCTTAATAAAATTTCCTTTACCGCCATCGAAATAGCTAAGGAGAAACCGGGAGAAAAACATCATCAAGGAGAAATTTTTAAATATAACGAAAAACAAATCGCCGTTCAAACGATAGACGGAGTAATTATTATCGACAAAATCCAATTAGCGGGAAAAAATGAAACCGCCACCCTTGACTTCATTAACGGCTATCCTGATTTTATCGGTAGCATTTTAAAATAAAAAATGAATCCCAAACAAAAAAATGAAAATAAAGTAATTCTCATCGGAATGGGTTTGATTTTTTTAATTTCTTCCTTTTACATCATTCAAGGACTTAGCAGCGGAGTCAAAGACGAACAAACTGAAAGAAAGTCGGAGGAGTTATTTTCCGACTATACCTATATTACCGCCTCGGAACTCGAAAAAAAAATAATCAATCAAGAAAAAATTTCGTTATTGGATGTCCGAGACAGTGTCAATTTTGAAAAAAATCATATCGAAGGCTCTCTTAACGTTTCCAGCCAAAATCTAAATGAAACTCTTCAAAAGATTTCCAAAGAAGAATTCGTCGCTATAATAGGCTATAATTATGAACGCAAAAAGGAGGAAGCCTCGGTAGCCCAAATTTTATCGGAATCGGGATTTAAAAATTTCAAGGTTTTGACCGGCGGAATAGTCGGCTGGGCGGAAGAAGGCAACCGACTGATTAGTAGTGGCGACAAAGAATCCGCTCTTGATTGGTCCAAAGTGGATCAAATTATTCCCGAACAGCTCAAATTCGCTCTCGAAAACAATTATCCGGTATTTATAGTCGATGTCCGCAAATCTTTTCTCTACACCAACGGTCATATCCCTAAAGCCGTCAATATCCCGCTGGAAGAGCTGGAGAAAAGAAAATCGGATATTCCCTTTTCCAAAGAAATTTTGGTTTACGGAGCCGATGCCGATGAAGACTTTAGCGCCGCCGTCAAATTGCATGACTTGGGATTTTTGGCTACCTACACCCTTCAAGGCGGTTTTGCAGCTTGGCAAGAAAAAAGATTTGAAATTGAAAAATAAAAAATACTATGAAATTGATAAAATTTCCTGAATTAAGACAAGTTTATGATTGGGATTGCGGGGCCAGCGTTTTACAATCAGTTCTGGCCCATTGTGGGGTTGATATTCGTGAAGAAAAAATAATAAAAAAAGCCAAATCCACCAAAGATGGTACTAGCCCCGATGCTTTGGAAAAAGTTCTCTTTGAAAACAATATAAAATATAAATCTGGCGAAATGAATATTAAGGATATTATATCCTATTTAGATAGAGATATGCCGATTATATTATTATTGCAGGCTTGGTCAAACAAGGAAATAGTTGATTGGGAAAATAACTGGAAAGATGGGCATTATGTTGTGGCTATCGGTTACGATAAAAATAAAATTTATTTTGAAGATCCCGCTTCCATATCAAGAACCTTTTTGAATTTTAGCGAGCTAGAAGAACGTTGGCATGATGTTGATTTTAAAGGAAAAAAATATATTCACTGGGGAATAATCATACAAAACAAAATGACTTCAAAAAAAGAAGTTCCCGTTCATATGGAATAAAAATTTTATAAAATAAAAAAACCGGCAAGCTCATGGAGCTTTTAATTAGAAAATGTTATCCGTCGGACATAAATCGTCCTGGCATTCACCCGGATTACCGAGTTACTTAATTGGAATTTTCGCTCGTCGCTACTTTTTCCTAACATTTTCCAAAAACCGGTCTCAGCTAAGTCCCTAGTCTTTTCGACCAAGAATAATCCGCCACAATTATTCGGGACTAACAAATTTATATCATAAAAAAAATCGCCTGTCAAAAAATGTAACATTGCAGCGTCAAGTTTACACTCGCCAATTCATTTAATCTCTCTATA
>JAZHDF010000006.1:0-8107 GCA_036584565.1 Candidatus Moraniibacteriota bacterium | reverse complement strand
AATTTTAGTTTATTTTATTATACCATAAATAAAAAAATGTCAAAATGAAAAATAGGATAATCAGTAACTAGTAATCGGTAACTAGTAATTGGAAAAGATTTAGTCATTGAGTCATCAGTCAAATGTTATCGAGAAAACACCGATCCGCTTGTCTTTGCGAGGAGGTACTCCGACGCGGCAATCTCGTGAAAGACTGCCACATAAATTTTGATTACCCCAGTCAGATATTATCTGACGGGGCAGGCAAAAATTACTCGCAGAGACAAACAAGCGAGAATTGGAGAAATCCGGATCCCTGCCTGCCGGCCCGCTTCGCCAAATCTCCAATGAGGCAAGTAGGCAGGAATCCAGATCTCTGTGCCACCGCTAAAGCTAAGGCGACACGCGGTCGACAAACTCGAGATGACACACTGGTGGTGAATTTTTAGCCGATAATCGGGGAAAATCTTGTCATCGAGTCATCAGTCAACTGTCATTACAAAAACCTCCCCCTGTCATTTCGACCAAATAAATTTATGTACTCGTAAATTTATGCGTGGAGAAATCTCAGAGATCCCTGCCTGCCGGCAGGCAGGTCTCAACTCCTCCGCCAACTGGCGGATTCGCTCGAGATGACACATCGGAGGTTAAAATGACACGCATCAAACCATCTAAAAAATTGTAACAAAAAATCATTTTGATTAAATCAAAATGATTTTTTTGTCGCTATCTTTTTATTGTATTTATTTAACAGCTTCTTTTAGCCCTTTACCAGCGCTAAATTTTGGAACGGTCGAGGCAGGAATTTTAATGGTCGCTCCGGTTTGCGGATTGCGTCCTTGTCGAGCCGCTCGCTTACTGGTTTTGAAAATTCCGAAACCGGTAATGGTAACTTTATTGCCTTTTCTCATCTCCTCGGTAATTTTGTCGAGCATAGTTTCAATAACGGCAGTTACTTCTTTTTTAGATAGATCGGTTTTGGTTGCTACCGCGTCTACCAATTCAGCTTTGTTGATATTTTTCATCTGATCATACACCCCCTTTCAATTTAAGTAAAACAATTATTCTTTTGTTTGCTTAATTTTACTACTTAAAACCCCAATTAGGCAAGCTTTTTATACACAATAAGAAATCCCGGCGTTATCTGGCATACTCGATCGAACGAGTCTCTCGCAAAACGTTGACCTTTATTTCTCCGGGGTATTTCAATTCCTCCTCTATTTTATCGGCGATATCCTTGGCCAATTTGGCGGCGCCGTAATCATCCACTTTTTCACTATCGACAAAAACTCGAATCTCTCTTCCGGCCTGAATAGCATAACTTTTACTGACCGCCTCAAAAGAATTGACAATAGTCTCCAATTCTTCCAAGCGCTTAAGATAATTTTCCAAAGTATCTTTGCGCGCTCCCGGTCGACCGGCGGAAATCGCATCGGCCGCCGCCACAATAAAAGACTCGGCGCTGCCAAAAGGATACTCCTCGTGATGAGATTTCATCGCGTCGATAACCGACTGATCAATATGAAATTTTTCCAAAATTTTTATCCCTATTTTTACATGGGTGCCCTGGATTTCATGATCCACCGACTTGCCGATATCATGGAGGAGACCGGCCTTTTTGGCCACCGCCACATCCGCGCCCAATTCATTGGCCAAAGCTCCGGACAAATGAGCCACTTCCATAGAGTGAATCAGCACATTTTGACCGTAACTGGTTCGATATCTCAAGCGACCGATCAAATAGACCAATTTGGGATCCAAACCGGCAATTCCCAAATCATAAGTAGCCGCCTCCCCAGCTTCTTTGATTTTATTATCAACCTCTCCTTTGGCATATTTAACCGCCTCCTCAATCCGAGTGGGATGGATCCTGCCGTCTTCGATAAGTTTGGATAGCGCAATCTTGGTAATTTCTCGGCGAACCGGATCAAAACTGGAAATCACAATCGCTTCCGGAGTATCATCGACAATAATTTCCGCTCCGGTCATCTTTTCCAAAGTCTTAATATTGCGTCCTTCTCGACCGATTATCTTACCTTTGATTTCATCCGAAGGAATACTGACCGTGGAAGTGGTCGTCTCGGCGGTATGCGCTCCGGCATATTTTTGAATAACCTGAACGATAATATTTTGAGCCTTCTTTTTCATCTCTTCGGCTCCGTCTCTTTCTAAGCGTTTTATTTTTTCCAATAAAACTTCCTTGTATTCATCCTCGGTTAGTTGCAATAAAACATTTTTAGCTTGTTCTTTGTCCAATCCGGCGATTTCTTCCAATCTTTTTAATTCTTTTTGTCTGATTGTCTCAGCTTCTTTTTTTATACTTTTGACCTGGAGAACCTTGTTTTCCAAAAGATTTCTACCTTTATCCAAATCTTCCATTTTCTTATCAATCATTACCTCCCTTTTTTCGAGACGTTGCTCCATCTTTCGAATTTGTTCTTCTCTCTCTTTTTCTTTTTTCTTGGCCTCTTCCAAAATTTCCACCGCCTTATTTTTGGCGTTTAGAGTTTCCTCTTTGTATTTTTGTTTGGCCTCTTCAATTATATTATTGGCTTTACCCTCGGCGGTAGTCAATTGCTTGCTGGCAATAGATTGTCGAGTATAATACCCGACCACCGCCCCCAAAGCCAAAAACAGCATCGAGGCTATCAATAGCGTTAAATTCACTTCCATATTTTAATCCCTGTTTTCCGCCTAAAAAGAACCGTCTGAATTTAAACAGACCAAGTTTCGGGAAAAATCCCGAATCGGCTAGCTTTTAACTTTTTTATTTATTTTAAAATCTTGAAACAAAAGCTTATTCATCTTAAAATATCAATCCATTAAAAATTCAAGCGGCTAAACGGAATAACAGTTTTATTCTATTAATTAGATATATAAATGATATTATAACCGGAAAATTTTGTCAAAGGAAAATAAGATGTTAAAATAAGCTTAGTTAAAAATTAAAATAAATAATAGTTTAAAGAAATGTACAAACCAACCGTTTTAATAATCCTTGATGGCTGGGGAATAAGCGCCAATACCGAAGGCAACGCTATCAAAAAAGCCGCCTTGCCCACTATTGATAAGATAAAACAAAATTACCCGATGATCGCCTTGCAAGCTTCGGGAATTTCAGCCGGTATCCCCTGGGGTGAGCCCGGCAACAGCGAAGTGGGACACACTATTTTGGGAGCGGGTAAGATAATCTACCAAAACCTGCCCAAGATAACCATGTCTATCCAAAGCCGGGCTTTTTTTACCAATCAGGCTTTTTTGGAAGGTATGAACAATGTCCGCAAAAACAACAGCGCCCTTCATATTATGGGTTTGGTGGGTGAAGGTTCGGTCCATTCCACCAACGAACATCTTTTTGCTATCTTGGAAATGGCCAAGGAACAGAAAGTGGAAAAAGTTTTTGTGCATATTTTTTCCGACGGTCGAGATTCCCCTCCCACCTCCGGAACAGCCACCATCAAAAAAATTCAAGAAAAGTTAAAAATAATCGGTGCGGGAGAAATCGCCACCGTTTGCGGTAGAAACTGGGCGATGGACAGAAACAATAATTGGGATCGAACGGAAAAAGCCTATAAAATGTTAACTGAAGGAATCGGCAACCCGATGGAAGATCCGATCGAATATATGGAAAAATCCTACGCCCAGGATGTCAATGACGAATATATGGAACCGGGAGTAATGATTAAAAATGGAAAACCGCTTACCACCGTCAACGACAATGACACGATCATATTTTTTAATTTCCGCGAAGATCGAGCTCGACAAATCACTCAATCTTTCGTCATCCCCAATTTTAACAAATTTCCAAAAACCAAAAATCCCAAGGTGGTTTTTATTACCATGACCGAATATGAGAAAGATTTACCGGTTTCGATCGCTTTTCCGCCGGAAGTAAGCACCGGTGGCTTGGGAGAAGTCTTAAGTGAACATAATATGAAACAGTTGCGAATAGCCGAGACGGAAAAATATGCTCATGTAACCTATTTTTTTAACGGCGGAATAGAAGAACCCTTTTCTGGCGAAGATCGCATTTTAGTCCCCTCCCCTTCGGTAGCCAAATATGATGAAGAGCCGGAGATGAGCGCTGCTCAAGTGACTCAAAAAACTATCGAAGCTATCGAACTTAATAAATATGATTTTATTTTAATGAATTATGCCAATGCCGATATGGTGGGGCATACCGGCAATCTGCCGGCGGCCATCAAAGCGGTTGAATCTCTGGATAAAAGCCTTTCCTTGCTCTTACCAAAGATCTTGGAAAAAGGCGGAGCGGCTCTTATTACCGCCGATCACGGCAATGCGGAAGAGATGATGAATCTGTATTCCGGCCAAGCCCTAACCGAACATTCCACTAACCCCGTTCCTCTTTGGCTCGTTACCCCGGACAATCACCGCGAAAAAACTGCCGAAGAGATAATTGAATCGGAAAGTAACATTCGGGGTCTCTTAAGCGATGTCGCACCGACCGTCCTGGAACTGATGAATATTTCAAAACCGGAAACCATGAACGGAGAGAGTCTTTTGAAGCAGTTAAAGTAGTTTTTGGTATATTCAATAAGAACAAGGATTTATTTTTCTTTGCCGGGATTATGGACTTGTTGTTGCGAGAAATTATTTACTCATAATTTCGTAACAATCTCCCAATTTAAAAACGAGATTGCCACGCAAATTTTGAGTACCCCAGTCAGATATTATCTAACGGGGCAGGCAAAATTACTCGCAAAGACGGAAAAAATGAAGGAAAAAAATAAAAGTAAGTACTCGAGTACTTACTTTTATTTTTCCGAAAAAATTGAAAATAATTCTAAAGACTCTGCAATTCCGCTTTCAAACTTTCTTTGTTTTGCACTCCGGTAAACTCTTTGACGATTTGTCCGTTTTTAAAAACTTTGATTGCCGGAATCGACATTATGCCGTAATCGGAAGCGCTTTGAGAATTTTCATCCACATTCAATTTGCCGATTTTGAATCCCTCCCCCATCTCAGTCGCCAATTCATCGATAATTGGTCCCATCATCTGACACGGTCCGCACCAGGGAGCCCAAAAATCGACCAAAACAACCTTATCACTCTCCAAAACTTCTTGTTTAAAATTTTTATCGGTAAATTCAAAAGCCATAATTTGGATTACTAACTTATTGGTTATTTGAATTATTAGCTTTTCTATTTCTACAAGCCGATAACTATTTAACCAAAAGCTATGCTATTAATTAAACTAATTATTTACATTGGGAGCCGGAGGAGGCGTAGTGGTATTAACCGGATTTTGAGTCGGATCCGACCCTATCAATTCTACGTTTTGTTGATTCTCTTGTCCGACAGGTTGCCCGGTTTGAACATTTTCGGTTTGATTCTCCAAAACGGTCTGACTGTTATTATTAATACCCTTCTTAACATTATCAATCATTATGTTTAGCTTATCGATTGTGTCGGCGTTGTCGACCGTACTGATCTTATTTAAGATTTGAATAACCTTTTCATACCTTTCCACCGCCAAATCTTTTTCGCCTTTCTTCTCATAAAGAGTTCCGGAAGCAAAAACGGTGTTTATCTCTTCGGGGTTCTTGGTTAAAATATGCTCAAACAACTTACTCGCATTATCAATGTCGCTCTCAGTCCCCCTTTCTTGATAAGCGCGCGCCAAATTAAACAAATAAGTAATATTGTTGTTTTCATTTTTAACCGCTTCAAACATCGAATTAATCACTTCGTCTTTTTTTCCTAAAGCGTTCTGAGTGACTGCCAAATAATAATGCGCTTCGGCATAATTATCCTTTTCAACAATCGCTTTCTTGAAAAATTCTTGAGCTTCTTCTATATTTTGCTTTTTCTTCTCCTCGTCTTTTTCGGAAATAGCCGGCACTATTTTTATTTGTCCCAACTTTAAGTAAGCTAAAGGATTATGCGGTTCCAAATCCAATAGTTTTTTATAAGTATCGGAAGCGGAACTTAAGGCATTATTGGCATACAACGCCAAGCTTTCATAAATTTGGGCCAAAACGGAAATCGCCAAGGCATCGTTAGGCATCAAATCCGCCCCCAATTTTGAAAAATAAATAGCGTTATTAACATAAATTCTCAACTTTTCCGCATCAATCTTACCCTCACCCTTAGCCGCCTCTTGATTGGCTAAAACCATAAATTCCTGACCCAAGCGAGAAGCGTAGCGTCCCTCTTTGGCATTTAGCTTTATCGCCTTTTGTAAGCTAGCCACGGAACCCTCTTCGGTTATCGATTTTTCTCGTGAAGCGCTACCGGCATAAATATCGGCCACATAAGCCTTACCGATATAGACAAACAAAGTAGCCACTCCGGCACTAACAATAATAAAGACAAAAGCCAAAGTTAGGGCAAATTTGGGAGAGGCTTTAAGCGACAGCTTAAGATACTTGTCATTAATTCCGCTTTCCAGATAAATAATCGCCATAGTCAAAGAGCCCATCAGAGCTCCCAACAAGAGAATAGTCCCCTCCACTCGAAACATAAAAGCGCTAAAAATCAAAATTAAAGTCGCCGATAGGACTCCTAAGGAATAAATTTTATTCCTCTCTTTATCCCGACTAATTAAATAAATGGCCACATTGATAAAAACTACCGCCAATGTCAACAGTGCAACCATTCCCAAAATCCCCAAAGTAGAGAAACTTTCAAAAAACAAACCCGAGCCCTGATAAAATCTGATTCCGTAAAAAATATTCTGATTAAAATCCAAAGGTTTATATTTGGAAAAATTGTAACCGTAAGTGGCCGGTCCGGAACCGAAAAGAGCGTTTTCTTTCAATCCCCCCTTTACTACTTCCCAAGAAATTTGAGGATTTGGAGCCACCTCGATAGGAGCGTTTATTTTTGCCAAATCATTACCCCCCAAAATAGTCACAATCATCGCACCCAAAAAAACCACCATCGGCACCCAAGTCAAGCTGGGTTTGGGTCTGACCACCAAAGACAAAACATACAGTAAAAAGAAGCCTACTCCGAAAAGAATAATGAAAGCGATAGTAGTGTCAAAAACCATTGAAATAAGTAACAGATTCATCAAAATAAGAAAAAGCAGGGCATAACTGGAAAGATTAACCCAGCGTTTTTCAGATTCGTTCATTTTGAAAAAAGCAATCATAATAATCGGCAACATCATCCCGGAAAAAATTTTTAAACCGCTAACTGTCCCGATTAAACTAAGCGGAACCAAACTGCTGATACCGGCGGGAACAACTTTGACACCGAAAAAAACCAAGATTGAGAAAATTGAAATCAAGGCACTGGAAGAAACCAAACCTCCGATAATCCAATTAAAATTTTTCTTATTGAAATTGCTTAAAATCAAATAATATACAATTACACAAGAAATAACCGTCATTAAGCCGCGAGAAGGATCCCCGAAAAAACCCCAAAAACTGTGCCATCGATCAACAGACAAAAAGGTGGAAACGGCGTAAAGGATAACAAAAGCAAGAATAGGAATATCCAACGGAGTGCGCTTGATGCGCATTTCTCCGGTCAGCACGCCCTTGGCCGCCCAAGCCACCAAGGCCACCAAAACCCAGAAATAAAAATAAATCTGCTTTTCAAAAACCACCCCCTGAAAAGCCAAGCCGGTAAAAAACAACGGCAAGCCGGTAAAAAGCATAAACAAACTGACATAAATTATTTTGTCAAAAATTCCGGTAGCGGAATTTTTTTCTTCCCGATGGTGTGATTTTTTCTTGGGCAACAAGCCGGCTTGTCTGAAACCGAGAGCACACAGCAGACAAGGCTGAATCATCTACCAAATAGATGGGCACGAGCCAATCGCGGCAGAAGACGGCGGACGCGGTGAGCCGGTTCCAGCAGGAGACAAACATGGTTGCGGTGCCCGCGCGGGAGCTGGAGCGAGTGTTCCGGCGCTTTGCGACGCACGGGGCGCTTTCTCCCGAGGCGTTCAACTTTGCGCTCGGCGCGCTCGAGCAGTTCGGCCTGCGCAAGGTGAGCCGGACGCCGCTGGCGGCGCAGCTCTTCCGCGTCTTCGACCAGGACAAGAACGGCATGATCGACCTCGAGGAGTTCCTTGCGGGCGCGGCGCTGCTTGCGGGCGGATCGCTCGAGGAGAAGGCAGAGGTCACCTTCCGCGCGTTCGACACCGACGGCAGCG
>JAZHDF010000005.1:0-8167 GCA_036584565.1 Candidatus Moraniibacteriota bacterium | reverse complement strand
TCGCCGAGTATTATTGTCTTCTTTGGACGGATCGGCGGCTACCGCTATTAAGATCAAAGGTGTGGCCCATGAATTTTCCACTATCGACGGGATTTTGGAAGATGTAGTGCAAATAATTTTGAATGTTAAGAAGTTGCGATTCAAATCTTTCAGTGATGAACCGGTTCGAATGAGTTTAAAATTCAGCGGCAAAGGAGAAATAACCGGTAAGCAGATCAAGGGAAGTTCCGAAGTGGAGGTTGTCAATAAGGAACAAGTAATCGCCACCTCGACCAATCCCAAGACCGAATTGGAGATGGAAATTGAAGTAGTGCGAGGTATCGGCTATATTCCGGTCGAGATGCAAGAAAAAAGAGATGAAATCGGGTGGATTTCTATTGATGCGATTTATACTCCGGTTAAGCGAGTGAATTACAATGTGGAAAATATGCGAGTAGGAAAAAGAACCGATTTTGAAAGAATCGTTTTGGAAATTTTGACCGACGGATCTATTACTCCGACTGAGGCCTTCAATAAAGCGGTTTCAATTTTGGTCCAGCAATTTTCTGTTTTATCCGAGGGTGTAGATCAAACCACCCAGAGCCAAAAAGACGAAATTCAAAATTCCGGCAAGCCGGAAGATTATGCGGCTGTTTTAGACAAAGAAGCTGAATCCGAGATAGAAGACAAAGGCGGAAAGGATGTTGAAAATATGAGCGTCGAAGAATTAAAAGGACTTTCTACTAGGACTTTGAACGCTTTGAAGGACAACAAAATTACCAAAGTCAAAGGTATTGTTAAATTATCAACCGAAGAATTGAATGATTTGAGCGGGATGGGAGAAAAAGGAGTTAAGGAAATCAAAAAAGCTATCGGTTTGCTGGGATTGATTTTGAAAAGTAACTAATCGCTTTTTGGCGAAATAAATAATTTTAGAAGGTATGAAACATTTAGTAAAAGGAAGAAAATTGAGCAGAGAAAAAGGTCAACGGGAGGCTTTGCTTAACGGTCTGATCGCCAATTTGGTTTTGAGCGAAAAAATTGTTACTACGGAAGCCAAAGCCAAAGAATTAAAGCCTTTGATGGATAAAATTATCACCAAGGTCAAGAAGTCAAGCGAGGATAAGCAAAAAAAAGTTTCCGCCATTCGGGATTTAAAGAAAGATTTAAATGATGATTGTGTTAAGAAGCTTTTCGGAGAATTAATCAAAAAATTTGAAGGACGCACCAGCGGATATACTCGAATTTTGAAATTGTCTCCGCGAAAGAGTGATAGCGCCAAGATGGCGGTAATTGAATTTGTTTAGGATTTAAAATAGGACAAATAAGATATCTGGGACCTATGAGTCCTATGAATAAATTAAATTTATGGAAAGAAAATATTATCAAATTGATGCTCGCGGGAAAGTCTTGGGAAGATTGTCTACCGAAATAGTCAAATTTCTGAGCGGAAAAAATAAGGTTAGTTATACTCCCAATATCGATGGCGGGGATTTTGTGGTGGTTATCAATTCCGACAAGGTGGTTGTAACCGGCAACAAGACCAAAGATAAAATTTATTATCGGTTTACCGGTTATCCCGGGGGGATAAAAGATATAAATTTTGAGAAGCAGATGGAAAAAGATTCTCGTAAAGTGATAGAAATCGCAGTTAAAGGAATGCTTCCCAAAAATAAATTAAGCCGTCAAATGATGACTCGTTTATTGATTTATAAGAACGAAGAACATAATCACAAAATAGATTTTAAAATTTAGAGATGAAAATTATTTATGAATAAAGAAGAAAAAACAACCACCAAGAAAGCTCCCGCCAAAAAGGAGACTAAGCCCAAAAAAGCCGTCAAGAAAGATAGTCAATATTTTTATGCGGTAGGAAGAAGAAAGACTTCTGTGGCGCAGGTTAGGATTTATCCCAGCAAAAAAGTCGAGGATAAGGACTTGACTGTTAATGCCAGGGAGATGCGAGAATATTTTCCGGGAGTGATTATGCAATCGACCTTCGAGGCTCCTTTGCGAGAAACCGGATTGCAAGAAAAATTCAAGGTTTCGGTTTTGGTTCAGGGTGGCGGAATCAATTCTCAAGTGGAAGCGATCAGATTGGGGATTGCCAGAGCTTTGATAAAATTTGACGAGACTTTGAGACCGACTCTGAAGGCTAACGGATTTTTGAGTCGAGACTCGAGGAAGGTGGAGAGAAAGAAGGCCGGATTAAAGAAAGCTCGACGAGCTCCGCAATTTTCAAAAAGATAAGTTTATATTTTGTGTATATTTTTTTAAAAACATTCGTTTTATACGAATGTTTTTTGAATTAGCGATATTAATTGGAAAGGATCCCATTATTTTTTGTGCCATTTGACTTTTCTGTTAAAATAATGTAAAAATTATAATTAATATTTTTTAGAAATCAAAAAATATTAATTTTGTTTTTTTGAGTAGTCATTTTTGAGAATTTTCAAATCGCAAAAAATCAAAAAGGGAGAGAACTATGTACGCAATTATTTTGGCCGGCGGATCAGGTACGAGATTGTGGCCCCTCAGTCGGAAAGACGGAGAGACCAAGCAGTTTCTAAGGCTCTACAGTGAAAAATCTTTGTTACAAGAAACATATCTCCGGATAAAAAAAATAGTTCCGTCTAAGGGAATATTTTTTATAACTTCCGGAGGGGTAGTAGCTCAGAAGGTTTTTGAACAAATAAAAGAAGTTGATAAGCGGATTGCCAGGCGTCGGATTATCTCTGAGGCTAAGAAGTTGGACACCGCTCCGGCTATTGTTATGGCCTTGCGCTATATGCTTAGAAATGCTCGTATCAAGGAGGATCAACAAATCGTTGTTTTGCCGGCGGATCATTACATAGAAGATCTGGAGGAATTTCGGAAAATCATCAATGTGGCGGTAGCTGAAAACGGAGATAATATCGGCACAATCGGAATTGTTCCTACCGGGCCGGAAACAGGATACGGCTACATTGAAAAAGGAAGAAGGTCGGGAAGCTATTTCAAGGCAAGTTCTTTTAAAGAAAAACCTACCAGGGAGGAAGCGGAAAGTTACCTTGGGTCTGGAAAATATCTTTGGAATTCCGGAATTTATATTTTTAGCCCTAAAACACTTATTTCCGAGCTTGAGAGATATGCGCCCGAAATGCATGCTTTGCTTTTTGCGGAGGAGGAGGATTTCAAGTCTAAGCTTGAAGGAATAAGGCCGGTTTCTTTTGATTATGCCGTTTCCGAAAAGTCCCGGAAAGTAAGAGTTATCCCCGGTAATTTTGGTTGGAACGATATCGGATCATTCGATAGTCTAACAACCATTTCTGCGGGAGAAAACCCCTTTATTTCCATTGACTCAAAAAATATTCATGTTTACGGGTTATGCGAAAAGCGGGTTTCAATTGTGGGAGTAAGCGATTTAACCATCGTTCTTTCCGGTAATGATATTTTGATTATCAAAAAAGGGGAGGGCGAGAAGGTCAAAAAAATAGCTCAGGCTATGGAAAGGATATAGCTTGAGACGGAGTTAGTTTGTCGGAGCCATTTTGCGTAAAGCGCAAAATGGCTCTTCTTTATATTTATATCCAATAATTCAAGATTGCTAAATTGTAAAAATATGCTTATACTGTAAAAGAGATAAGCTTTTTGTTTTCTATATATAAATAAAAAATACAGAGACGGGGCGTCGTCTGGTCTAATATTTTTTTAACTAATTTTTATGCGCGAGGATATATTAAAAGCCAAATTGGAAAAATTGGAAAATTTGAGAAGTTCCCAAAATGATCCTTATCCGGAAAAATCTCAAAGAACTCATATTATAAAAGAGGTTTTGGATAAATTTGAAGAAATTAAAAAAGAGGTTTTTTTGGTCGGTCGGATAAAATCTTTGCGTCCGATGGGCGGATCGGCTTTTGTACATATCGAGGATGAGGGCGGTAAAATGCAACTATTTTTTAATAAAAACAATATCGGGGTGGAGAGTTATAAATTGTTTTCCAAAAATATTGAGATGGGAGATTTTATTCAGGTTTCCGGAGAACTTTTTAAAACCAAAACCGAAGAAAAAACCTTACAAGTTAAAGCTTGGAAAATCTTGACCAAAAATATTCGTCCCATCCCGGCCGAATATTACGGGGTTAAAGATACGGAAAAAGTGTTGAGGAAGAGATATCTGGATTTGATGATGAACCCCGAGACACGGGAAATATTTAGAAAAAAATCTATTTTCTGGCAGACGGTTAGAAATTTTTTGACCGAGGAAGGCTTTTTGGAAGTCCAAACTCCCGTTCTGGAAAGTATTCCCGGCGGAGCGGAGGCGGAGCCTTTTATTACTCATTACAACGCTTTGAATCGAGATTTTTATTTGCGAATTTCTCTGGAACTGCATCTCAAAAGACTCTTGGTAGGCGGGTATGAAAAAGTTTTTGAAATCGGGCGGGTGTTTCGCAATGAAGGGATTTCTCGAGAGCATCTGCAAGAATTTGATCATATGGAATTTTATTGGGCTTACGCCGACTTGGAAACGGGCATGAAAAAAGTCGAGGATCTTTATAAAAATTTGGCTCAAGCGATTTTAGGTGAAAAAATGATTTCTTTTTGGGAAGGAGTGGAAATTGATTGGGGCCGAGAGTGGCCGAGAGTGGACTATTTTATCGAGTTTAAAAAAGAGACCGGTCTTGATTTGAGCGCGGAGGTGACAGTGGAAGAATTGAGAAAAAAAGCCGATGATTTGGGAATTAAATATGATAAGGCGGACGGCAAAGGTCGATTAATAGACACGATTTACAAAAAAACCATCCGTCAAAGATTGATTCAACCCTGCTTTTTAGTTGGTCATCCGATCGAGGTTTCTCCGCTGGCCAAAAGAGATCCGCAAAATCCTAAGCGAGTTCTGCGTTTACAGCCGGTCGCCTGCAAGAGCGAATTGGGCAACGGTTTTGCCGAGCTTAACGATCCGCTTGATCAGCGTCAGCGATTCGAAGAGCAAATGAAATTGCGAGAAGCGGGAGACGAAGAAGCGCAGATGTTGGATGAGGATTTTATCGAGGCTTTGGAATACGGGATGCCCCCGGCGTTCGGCTTCGGGATGAGCGAGAGGTTGTTTGCGGTAATGATGGGTCGTTCAATTCGGGAAACGGTAATTTTTCCGCCGGTGAGAACAATAGAGGAGAAGTAATTTCAAATTTCGAATTTCTAATTTCGAATCAATTTTGAATGAAGAAAATGAAAAAATGTAGAGATGCTAGAGCCAAAAGTTAATATCCGATAAACAATGCTCATTTAATATTCAATTAAATATTAAAATATTAAATGAATATTGAGCGTTGATTGCTTAATAAGGTGTTTAAAAATTAAAAATTTGAGAACTAAGACTTGAATCGAAATTCAAAATTTAAAATTCAAAATTAATAATAATGTTAATAGATGATGTGACAATTAAAGCCAAGGCCGGCAAAGGCGGGGACGGACTGGCAACTTTTGCCAAGACTTTGATGAATCAGGGTCCGACCGGCGGAGACGGAGGCAAGGGTGGAAATGTAATTGTTCGAGGAGTTAACGACCTCGGGGCTTTGCGTCCTTTTAAAACCAAAAAATCGGTAGTGGCCGGAGACGGCGAGGGGGGAGGACAGAACATGAAAACTGGCGCTAACGGGAAAGACGGGGTAATTATCGTGCCGGTGGGGACAGTGGTGCGCGATTTGACGCACAAAAAAGATTATGAAATAAACAGGGTCGGAGAAGAGGTTTTAATTCTCCGAGGCGGAAACGGAGGATTTGGAAATTTTTATTTTCGTTCCAGCGTGGACACCAGCCCCCAAAGAGCTAATCCGGGACTTCCCGGAGAAGAAGCGGAGTTGCGCTTGGAATTAAAAATGATCGCCGATATCGGTTTTGTCGGTTATCCCAATGTGGGCAAATCCAGTTTATTAAATGAATTAACCAGAGCTTCGAGTAAAGTGGCAAATTACAAATTTACCACTCTGGAACCGCACTTGGGAGTTTACTATGAATTGATTTTGGCCGATATCCCGGGAATTATCGAGGGAGCTTCGGAAGGCAAAGGTTTGGGACATAAGTTTTTGAAACATATCGAGCGGACCAAAATTTTATTTCATTTTATCGCTTCCGACAGCGATGATCCGATCGGGGATTATAAAATTATCCGGGAAGAATTGGGTAAGTTTAACAAAGAACTTTTGAAAAAAGAAGAATGGATAATTGTAAGTAAGACTGATGAAAGAGATCCCAAGGATGTTGATAAGATTGTGAATAAGTTAAAAAAGAAGAATCCAAAAATATTAACTTTGTCTTTGTTGGATGATGAAAGCATTAAGGAATTGAAGAAGATATTGAATGAGATAAAGCAACGCAAGTCATCGGCAATCAGTCACTAGTCATAATTTGTTGATATTTGTTTGTTTTATTTTGGTAATTATTTGATGGCGAACGGCTTTTTACAAATGACCAAAATTTATTTCATAATTAAAATATTCTTAAAAAATAATTTTAAAATTTAAAATATAATGTTATGTTGGATATAAAATTTATTCGAGAAAATGTGGAGGCGATTGCTGAGGCGGCAAAAAACAAAAATATCAAGATTGACTTAGTAAAACTTATCGAGATTGATGAAGAAAGACGCAAGCTTCAAGCGAAACTAGATGAGATTCGGACTAGAAAAAATGAGCTGGCGAAGTTGGGTCAGGTTTCTCGCCCGACCGATGAGCAGATAGGGGAAGGTAAGAAATTGAAAGCCGAAGTCGGAAAAATTGAGGAAGATTTAAATAAAATCAATTCGGAGTTTGATGAATTGATGGTTCAGGTTCCGACAATTACCGCCAAGGATGTTCCGGTCGGCAAGGATGATAGTGAAAATATTGAAATCGAGAGAGAAGGTGATCCGCTCAAATTTGATTTTGAGCCGAAAGATCATATTCAATTGGCCAAAGATTTGGATATTATCGATTTCGACAGAGGGGTGAAAGTTTCCGGTTATCGAGGGTATTATATGAAAAACGAAGGAGCAAGTTTGCAGATGGCTTTGATGATGTATGCGATGGACAAATTAACACAAAAAGGATTTACCTTGATGATTCCGCCGACTTTGGTTAAGGAGTTTGTTTTATTCGGTAGCGGTTATTTTTCGGGAAAAAATTTCAACGAGAGTAAAGATGAAATTTATAAAATTGCCAACGGAGAAATAGAAGTTGACGGAAAAACCAATAAGGAAAATAAATTTTTAATCGGAACCGCGGAGCCCTCTTTGCTGGCTTACCATGCTGGTGAAATTTTGGAAAAGAAAAATCTTCCCTTGAAATTTTGCGGTTTTTCCCCTTGCTACAGAAGCGAAATCGGCTCTTACGGAAAAGATACCAAAGGGCTTTATCGGGTGCATGAATTTATGAAAGTGGAGCAAGTTTGTCTTTGTGAGGCGGATATCGATCAAGCGGAAAAGCTGCACAAAGAAATGCTGGAAATTTCCAAGGAAATGCATCGAGAAATCGGTTTGCCTTTTAGGGTTTTGGAAATTTGCACCGGAGATATGAGCGCCGGTAAATATCGAATGTTTGACCTTGAAGCCTGGATGCCGTCTCGAAACGGATACGGGGAGACCGGCAGCGCTTCAAATTTCTTAGATTGGCAGTCGCGACGTTTAAATGTGAAATATAAGGATGAAAACGGGAATAAAAAATATGTTTATATGCTAAATAATACGGCCATACCGTCACCGAGATTTATAATTGCTATTTTGGAAAATTTCCAACAAGCCGACGGAAGTGTGATTATTCCGGAGGTTCTGAGGAAGTGGATGCCGGGAAACGCAAACTTAATTAAAAATTAAAAATGAAACCTTGCCTACCGGCAGGCAGGAATTAAAAATGAAAAATTAGAATTTTTGAATTGCCATATATTTCGAGAGCGTTCTAGCTAGTTGGTGTTGTAAACTTGAATTGTTTGCAGAGACGGGAAGCGCAGTCGTCTTTTCTGTCTTTATGGTTTTTTAGGCATATGTCTAAATATATACTTTTATTAAAATTAAAATGAAAACGGAAATAAAAAACAATTTAAAATTTCCCAAAGGTTTTTTGTGGGGTGTGGCGACTTCCGCTTATCAAATTGAAGGCGATAATTTCAATTCCGACTGGTGGCGCTGGGAGGAGCGAAAAATGACCAAAGAAAAATCCGGTCGAGCCTGTGATTA
>JAZHDF010000004.1:0-8573 GCA_036584565.1 Candidatus Moraniibacteriota bacterium | reverse complement strand
CAATCAGCCTTGACCAACTTTCATTTTCGCTTGCCGATTTTAATTTTTTCCACTCTTTCGCTATTGGCCTTCTTTTATTTATCCTATAAAGCTTTTGACTCTTATCACACCGCCTTACTTATTATTATCCTGATCGCCACCAATCCGATTCTTTTGGGTATGTCGCAAATTATCAATCCTGACAGCTTTTTTTGGATCTTTGGGGGCTTGTCCGCGCTGGCATATCTGGCTCTCCTTGAAACTCAAAAAAAGGGCTTTTTGGTGGCCTGTGGGGTCCTTCTCGGACTGGCACTGCTTTCCAAATATACCGCCTTTATTCTTTTGGCTTTTTTTGTTTTATCCGCCACGGGAAAAATTATTTTTCAAAAAAATGAAGTCGCCCTCAAAACCGATTGGAAGGCCGTCGCCAAATATATTTTTGAAATAATCCTGATTTTTATTATCTCTCTTTTTACATTTACTCTCTTTCTCCCGGCTGTTTTTGTTAATCCGGACTATTTATTCAAAGGAATTTCCCAATTCCTCAGTTTAAAATTAATTTTGGCGGGAATCGGAGCAATTTCAATCCTAGCATTGATTATCGTCTGGAAAAGGAACATAATCGGCCGAATAACCAAGGAAATATCCAAAAGAAAAGACCCAATATTATCCATCTCCCTTTCTTTATTGTCTTTTTTGATCATCATATCGGTTTTAAATGTTTGGATCGGTCAAAAAATCGCCCCGGTTAGCGAACTGAGGGACTTGGCTTACACAAATGAACCCAAAGAGTTTAATTTCAAACCCCTCTTGGACCGAAAAGAAGAATCGCTTTCCAATACCGTTAAACTATTTTTAATGGAAGCCTATCCTTTTATCTTTTCCGTTTCACCCTTCTTGATATTGCTGGTTGTTATCATCACTATTCAGGCCTGGAGAAAAAAAATATCCCTGCAAAGTTATCCGGTTTTATTTTCTGTTTCTATTTTCACAATAATCTATTTTATTTCCACTCTCTTGGCTCATATCGTTACCAATGCGCGCTATTCCATAATCCTTTATCCTCTTATCTCAATATTCGGAGCAATCGTTATAATTGAATTTCTCCAATCATTTAAATTAAATACGAGAAAAAACACGTTAATCGTTTCGGCGCTTATTCTCTCGCTTGGAATAATTCAATTTTGGCAAATAAAGCCTTTTTATTTCAGCTACACCAATTTTTTATTGCCTCAAAAATACACTATTCATGATTCCTGGGGTCACGGCTCCTATGAGGCCGCCGAATATTTAAACGCTCTGCCGGAAGCCGAAAGGCTGATTATTTGGTCCAACAGTGATACGGTTTGCCGTTTTTTCAAGGGACAATGTTTGAGGAGTCGAAAAATAAATTTAAACTTGGTAAAACCGGACTATTTTGTCATCTCCAAAAGAGGCGCCCTAAAAGAAAGAAACCGCTTTGAATTTACGACTGACTCCAAATACAAAAAAAACAGCGAATATTATTTTAAAAATTTAGACCATAACTATGTCTGGCAAATATTGATTGACTCTCGTCCGGACAATTTTATCAAGATTATAAAATTTGAAAAATAGAAGAAGTCATCGGTCATCAGTAATCGGTCAATTAGCTATGAATTATAATTGATTTACGATTTATAAATAAATTAAATAATATCTATATTTCAGAATTCAAAAGTGTATTATTTTAAATTAAAAGAAACATTATCCATTTCTTAAATCTTAAATCATACATCTTAAATCTTACCCATCAATTTGTTAACTCGTTAATTCGTCAACTAGGCAATTAATGATTTAGCAACATAACAACTTAATTCATATGTTTAAAAATCTGCCTAAATCGACAATCGACAAATTTATCAATAAAACCAACATTATTCTTGTTTTGATAATTTTAATCGGGGCTTTTTTACGATTGTATAATTTCGAAGAATTATTGCGGCTTAACAATGATCAAGTTCGCGATATTCAAATCGTCGAGCAAATCAAAAACGGAGAGTCGATTTATCTAGGACCGAAAGCCGGAGGAACCAAATTTAATCTGGGTCCCGCTTTTTACTATTTGGAATATCTTTCCGGACTTATTTTCGGGTTTTCTCCGGCCGGAATCGCTTTTTTTATTCCTTTACTATCCATCGCCTCGATTTATATCTTCTATCTTCTTTTTAAGAAAATATTCTCTCAAAAAATAACTCTCGCTCTGACTTTTTTGTATGCCATATCTTTTTTTGCTCTTAAGTATTCACATTTCGCCTGGAACCCCAACGCCACTCCTTTTTTTGTGCTTTCTTTTTTGCTTCTTATCCATCAATTTAGGGAAAATCAGAATTGGAAAAAGTTTTTCCTCTTGGGTTTGATTATCGGAATTGGCACACAACTTCACACCACCTTACTCGTCACTATGCCGATTTTTACTTTCTTAGCGCTCAGCTACTTTTATTTTAAAGAAAAAGTTAGTCCCGGTCTTAAAAATATTCTAATTTTATTTTCCGCTGTTATTATTCTCAATCTTTCTTTTATTTGGGGCGATTTTGTCGATAATGGAGGAAATATCAAAGAATTTTTTGCCGGCACACAAACCAAAACAAATCGACAAAATTCGATAATTGAAAACCTTCTTCACACCGCTCAATTTTTTCTCCAAGGAACCGCCTATCACCTAATCGGAATTGAACCGCAAAAGAACTGGCTTCGCCCGATAAAACTTTTACAATCAAAAAATTTACTCGAGATTTCTCTCTGGCTTTCATCTTTGATATTTTTTATCTCGGGTTTTTTCCTGATGCTAAAAAATAAATTCGGAGATAAAAAAAATCAAAATCCCGCCTCCGTCCTGTTTTCATTTTTTCTTCTCAATTTCCTAATGCTTATTCCCTTGGGCGATGAGTTAAATATTCGCTTTTTTATAATTTTTCAATTTTTACCTTATTTGATTTTGGGCTTTATAATTAAGGAAATATTCAAATCAAAACGATTTAAAAAAATAAAATTAACCGGAATTTTAATTGTCCTTTTATTAATTACCGCATCAAACTTAAACATCTTTAAAAAAACTTATGATCTCCAAAATTATTCCGCTCCCGAAAGCGCCTATGGAGGAATTAGCTTGGGAGAACTGGAAAATCTCTGCTTCAAAATAAAAGATTTGGCGGTCAATAACAAGGATAAGATCTATATTGAAAATTTTGAATTCAAAAGATCTCTGGAATATATCTGCAAAAATCAAAATATTGATTTGAATTTCTTATCCCAAAGCAAGATAACCACTCGAGATAATTTCTTTGTTATTATTGAAAACAAAAATTTATCAAAAAATATTGATAGATATGCCACTTTTTCACTTGATAATTCGATAAAAATAAACCGCTTTACTCTTCTCTTCTTTGATTCTGGAAAATAGAGTCGCTATTATCAAAAAACCGGAGCTGACCCGGTTTTTTTGTTTCAACAAAAAAACACCTCTTTCGAAGTATTTTTTTACCCAAACAAGTGGAGGTTAACTTAACTTTAAACTAACAAACACCTGATAAGGTATGGAAACCGGGCGCTACGGGCCCAAATATTAAATAAAGTGGCTGTGCGCCCGGTGTTTGACATGTACCAACATGTAAATCGGAAATCCCCTAGCCCGGGTGAGAGGCAATCAGTGATTATAGATAAACATGTATTTTGTGTACATGATTATTCTTCTACTTTTCTCTGGGACGAACCCTTTTTTAAAGAACTTATTTTTTCTTTTTATTTTTATTTTAAGAAATTTTTTGTTTTTGTTTTTTGTTTTTTTTGAAGTATGTTTACTTCTTAATTCACTTTTTTTATTTTTTTGTGAATTTTGTTACATGGAGAATAGTAGAAGAAATCCGGAGCCATTTTTATCAAAAAATATCGCTCGAGGTTTCTTCTACCATGTAATTTATTTAATTGTTAAGTTGCTCATTCACTTACAATTCAATTATACCAAAAAAATAGCTTTGAGTCAATTTGCTTTCTAAGATATCCTTATTTTAAGCCATTTTTTAACTAATTTAAAAAAAAATACTATTTTTAAAACCGATTTTATTTTTTTCTATCCGGAAATAATCTATTTTTTAACTTTTTATTTACAACTTATAAACAACTTATCCACAGTTTATTAACATCTTGTACTTATTCGCCTAGCATTCTATCAATAATAAGTCTTCCGCTCTCCTTGCTGGTAGCAAAAATCAAATAATTTCCAACCATAAAATAATCGATTGATAAATCGTTCTGAGAACTCAAGTTCGAATATCTTATTTTTATACCGTTATAAAAACTGTCTCCGAAAATATCCTCTATATTTATTGAAGACTCGTTATCCAATAAAATCGACTTTAGGTTTTGAGACAGGATAGGTTCACTCTCGCTCAGGGTCTTCAAAATTAAATCTTTTTCCTTAACATTTATCGCCAAACCCATTCTGTTGAGGCCGTCCTTTTGGGATAAGAATATCGAGAAATTTCCATTGGCATTATCCAGGATCTTTCTATCCAAGACCATCCCAAAGGCATTGGCAAAGTTTTCAAATTTTATGGAAGCGTTTTTTTCGTCAACCAATAAAAACTCCAATTGATCCCCCTGATAGTCTTTCATCTTGACAAACTTATTGTTTATCAAATTTTTGATTCCGTCTTTTGTTAACTCGCCTGTTTTTACCACCAAAAAATTAGTCTTTTCGGAAAATACCGGTTTTGGCGGAGGAGTATCCTCTCCGACGGTCTTATCGATAAGAATTTTTGACTTCTCAATATCCTCCTCAATGTAGTTCATAATTCCGCTCCAAGAATAATCCTGGGGAAGCTCACCTTCTTTTACTACCAAGACATAATAACCGCCCCCGCCCAAAATCAAAATTATCAAAAACATAAAAAGATAAACAAAAAAACCGCTTCGACTTTCGTATTCATTCAGATCGTCAAAACCTTCCAGACTGGTAAGTTCGTCTTTTCTAAAAATACCTTGACTCTGTTGAGAGGAATTACTCGGGTTGGGCGCTTCGGTCGGCTTGGGATCTATTTTGGGAAAGAAATTTCCTCCGGCGCTTGGCGGAGTTGTTTCGGACTCTATCTTTGGGAAAAAATTACTCTTTTTAGCTACCGGCTCCGCCACCTTTACTTCCGCTACTGACTCTATCGGTTTTTCCGGCACTTGCGGTTTGACTGGCGATTGCACCCTAATCGGCGCTTGCGGTCTAACCGGCTCAGCCTCCTCGGGCAACTCGGCTCTCAGAGGTTTAGTTTCAGGCAATTGCCTATTGGGGTTGATACTTTCCCTATTGGGTTCAATTGAATTTTTCTGCAAAAAAGGTCCTGAACTGAAAAGCTTGGGTTTCTCTTTTTTGGGAGGGATAATTTCTTTTGCTATCGGTTTTTCAATAACCGCCGCCTTCATCTCAGGGACTTTTTTCTCTTTTTTTTCTTCTTCTTTTACTTCTTCAAGTGGACTATTCTTTTGAGAAAAAGGACTGTCGTCTTTTAGGACAGTTTTCTGCGTAGAAACAACCGGGGGGCGGTTTTCCCGGACCTCGTTAAAACCGGCCAAATCATCACTCATGGTGTGCATCTTGGCTGAGATATCGGTTTTTTTTTCTAATTCTTCTGGTTTGTCTTTGCCAAACATATTCAAAAAGATATTTTTATTTTTCTTTAGTTTAATTTAAATGTTTTTAAAACATTTAAAAAATATGACTGCCCTCTTTGAAAGTTCAATCGTATTTTTCCGAGCTTTATCAAATAAAGCCTACTTGGATAAGATGGTCTTAAATTTATTTTCCCAAAAAAGGATTATCTTTCGCAGCTGCCGTATGCAATGAAAGGCCAAAGAAAAAAACTTTTTTGGAGAAAAATCACTACCCGTTCTTTCTCACTATAATTTTACAACACTTTCTTTTTATTGCCAAATATTTTTTAAAATAAAAAAATAAATTCAGGTAAAAAGGTGTCGGAAAAAATTAAAATAAAAAAAGCAACCTCGCATGGTCGCTTTTTTATCCTCTTATTCTCAAAAAAATTATTTTTTGGCATCTTTCATGGAAAGGTTAATTCTACCCATTTTGTCAATTTCTTTTACTTTTACCATTACCATGTCTCCGACCTTTACCACATCATCCACTTTAGCCACTCTTCTGTCCGCCAATTCGGAAATATGAATTAAGCCGTCCTGTCCGGGTAAAACTTCCGCAAAAGCTCCGAAGTCCATAATTTTTACCACTCGAGCATTAAAGATTTCTCCCGCCTTTACCTCCCTAGTTAAGTTCCTCACCCATTCACTGGCCTTATCGGCAGAAGCTTGGTCCGGCGAAGTAATAAAGACCATTCCGTCATCTTCAATATCAATTTGCACCCCGGTTTCATCAATAATTTCATTGATAACTTTTCCACCGGGTCCGATAACGTCTCTAATTTTATCAGGGTTAATCTTGATAGTTATTATTCTCGGCGCGTAAGGAGACATTTCCGTTCTTGGCTCGGCAATAACTTCCAACATTTTTCCTAAGATAAATTTCCTGCCTTCTTTTGATTGACTTAAAACATCTCGCAACATCGGAATTGTTACCCCATTAACTTTTACATCCATCTGCAGCGCGGTAATTCCTTTTTCCGTTCCCGCCGCTTTGAAATCCATATCACCATAGTGATCCTCCAATCCCTGAATATCACTAAGAATCTTATACTCGTCATCTCTTTGACCGACAATTATCCCCATAGCTATACCGCTAACCGGACTTTTTATCGGCACACCCGCATCCATCAAGGAAAGAGTTGAGCCGCAAGTGGAAGCCATCGAAGAAGATCCATTGGAAGACAAAACTTCGGAAACCAAAAGAATTGTATAAGGAAAATCTTCTTTGCTTGGTAAAACCGGGACTAGCGCCTTTTCCGCCAACGCGCCGTGACCGATTTCCCTTCGACCCGGACCGCGCATCGGTCGCACCTCTCCCACTGAATAAGGCGGAAAATTGTAATGATGAATATATCTCTTTTTCATATCCACCTCCATCGTATCAATAATTTGCTCGTCTCCGGGCGAACCTAATGTGGTCACGGTCAAAGCCTGGGTTTCTCCTCTTGTAAACAAACCCGTACCGTGAGTTCTAGGTAAGACTCCGACTTGAACATTAATCGGTCTTATTTCGTCGAGCTTACGACCATCCGGTCTTTGTTCTTTCTCTAGAATATTCTTATGGACTATTTCATCGGAAACCTCATCTATGATTATTGAAACTACGTTTTTTAATTTATCTTTGTCTTCGGGATAATTCTCCGATAAAAACGCTTCCACCTTTTCATTGATTATCGCCATTGCCGCTTGCATCCCTTTTTTATCTTTGATATATAAAGCTTCTTCAATATTATTTTGTAGCAATAAATCTCTTATCTTTTTTTCGAATTCTTCTTCTCCCTTCATCAACGCCGGCTCCGATTTTTCTTTTCCGATTTCTTTTTTGATTTCTTCGATAAATTCACTGATTTTAGCTACCGCTTTTTGGCCAAATTCAAAAGCTTCCAAAATTTCATTTTCCGGAATTTCTTTAGCATCCGTTTCAATCATATTTATCTTATCTTTTGTTCCGGCCACTGTCATATTAAGCACGCCTTGTCTTAATTCGGTACTGGTGGGGTTTAAGATTAATTCACCATTTGTTCTTCCGATTTTCACCGCGCTTACCGGTCCGTTCCAAGGGATATTGGAAATTGAAAGAGCCGTTGAAGCGGCTATGATAGATACTATATCCGGATCATTTTCTCCATCGATAGATAAAACTGTCACTATTACCTGCACTTCATTTCTCATTCGATGATCAAAAAGCGGACGGATAGTTCTATCCACCATCCTGCCGGTTAAAATCGCATCATCCGAAGGACGACCCTCTCTTTTGATAAATCTCGAACCTTTGATTTTTCCGGCCGCATAATAACGCTCTTCATAATCTACCATCAAAGGGAAATATCCCGTAATACTGGAGGCCTTTTCACTCATCACGGCTGTGGCCAATACTACCGTATCACCATAACTTATTTTTACCGCTCCCCCCGCCTGTTGGGCCAGGATTCCGGTTTCTACCTTTAGTTCTCTTCCTCCTATTTGAAGAGTCCATTTTTTTTCTTGCATAATTTATTTTTGCTTTTGAAAGATTCTTTTGAAACAAGGAATTTGAAATAAATCTGTCATTCTGAACTTAATTCAAGATCTATTCCAAATTTCAGGTTTCAAGCAGAAATTACTTTCAAAAACAACTCTATTTTTAAATAATTAACTTCTTGTACTATAGTTTAGTTTAAGGGTTTTGTCAAAAAATTATTTGACATTTTATATATTTTGTGATATTTTAAAAATCCGCTTTTCATCAACCCAACCAAAAAGGAGGACTGAGGTGCTTAAGACAGAAAACTGTTACAGAGTTGCAGCAACATTGTTGTGTTTTTGGCAGTCAGGAAGAAAAAAAGCGCTTGTTTCTGAAGTATCCCATGCGGCCGATGTCTCAATAAGCTCAACAAGATATTGGCTAAATCAATTTGATTGTTTGAGCTTTGTAGAGGTTGTTCGATACGTAA
>JAZHDF010000003.1:0-8692 GCA_036584565.1 Candidatus Moraniibacteriota bacterium | reverse complement strand
TTCGCTCAAGTTAAACTTGGGAATAAAGGCGAAGCTCAAAACTTCTCGCCAATTAGGATCAATGATTAAACCGGTTACCACATAAGCCAAAACTGAAAAAGCCAACCATTTCAAAATTTTAACATAAAATTGATAACCAATAAAAATTTCCAAAACAATAATTAAAAAAGCGAATAAAATCGCCCCCAAATAAAAATTAAAACCGGTCAACATATTCAAGGAAGCGGCCATCGCCCCCAAATCGGCTCCGATATTAACCACATTGGCGATAATCAACAGCGCCACCACCCAAACAACCAGCTTGCGACGGTAATGTTTTTGCAGCACCCCGGCCAAACCCCGATTGGTTACAATCCCGATTCGAGCGCAAACCTCCTGAATCGCCATCATCATCGGCAAAAGCCAGACCGCCATCCAAATTATTCCCAGACCGAATTTGGCTCCGACCGAAGAATAGGTTCCGATTCCGCTGGGATCATCATCCGAAGCGCCGGTGATAAAACCCGGGCCCAAGGCCCGAAAAAAATAGTAAGCCTTAACCCAAGGCTTTTTTAATAAATCAATAAATCTCAATGCCTCCGATTCAGTCACTTTTATCATCCCTTCTTCATCCACTACCGGCCTCATTTCTCGCCAAGCAATTAATTTTTTAGCCAAAACCAGAGGAATTCCGGCCCGATGACGAAATTCGGATAAAGTTAAAAACTTTTCTTGCTCGGATTTATTTTTTGATTTTTCTTTTTTCATTTTTTTATTTAATAAAGATCGCTAAATTAAATATGATATTTATTGAAAGCTCCGATTTCATTAAGTTTGGCTTTAAATTCTTCAAAAATTTTCGGCCCTTGCGGATGAGGTAGGAAAATTAAAGCTTTTTCATCCGCCTCAATCAACCCGGCGCTCCCGGCCGATTTAGGATTTTTCTTTATCTTCTCCAATTCCAATTTCTCCAACCATCTCTCCAAAAAATCATGATCTAAAATATTTTCTCCCATCGTCCGAAACAACCAAGTTGATCTATTATCGGTCAAACAAAGCGCGTGTCGCTGTCCGCTTCCGTAATAATTAGGTTTATACTTTCTAATCCAAAGATTGCGCAAACGAAATTTTTGAAAATAATTTTTTGTTTCAAAAAGTGGAAAAGTGAAAAAATATTCGTTAGCCGAGAAAAGATCCTTATTTCTAATCTCCAGAGAATCGGTAGTTATAAAATAATTTAAACAAACCCGATCTTTTATTTTTTTATGATGCCTCCTTTTGCCCAAAAGATGCGTCAAAAAAGTGATAAAGGTTCTACCAATCCAGATCCGCCCGGAGCGTAAAACCACCAAAACATCCCAATCGCTATGCGGACGAGCGTTTTTCATCGCCAAGCGACCGGTTACTAAAATCATCCGCACGAAAGGAGCTATTCGTAAAAAACTTGCGACTCTCTTCATCCGTTTAAGCTTCAAAATTGAAATTTTGTTACGAGCAATCCGCTGATCGACCAACTTCTCCCTTCCCTTTAAAAAATAAAAACCGTTTTTACTTTCGATAAAATCTTCCAACCCTTTGCCTTTCAAAATCTGTAAAATTTCTCTTATTTGGCAATCGGCCGATTCCGGAGACGCACCTTCTTTCCCTAAATTTAACAAATTTTTCCAAATTTCAAAAATCGTCAACGGATAATTCAACGTATCGTAATAACAAATTGTGCTCAAGATGTTTTTTTCCAAATTCTTCCCCATATTCCTTAATCTTTATTTTTCCGCCCGACCTGATTTTATAAAAAAATTATTATAAAAATTTACCGGTCGGACTATTTTTTTTGCTTTTAAGTTTATCCGGGATACCTTCAAAAATAACCTGTCCGCCAGACTTGCCCCCCTCGGGACCCATCTCGATAACCCAATCGGCACCCTTGATGACATCCGTATTATGCTCGACAATTAAAACCGAATTACCTTTTTCCACCAAAGCGTCACAAACATTGAGCAATTTTCGAATATCGTCAAAATGCAAACCCACTGTCGGCTCATCCAAAATATACAAAGTTTTACCCGTCGATTTTCGAGCCAACTCGGTGGCTAATTTGATTCGCTGGGCCTCCCCGCCGGAAAGTTCGATGGCGCTTTGCCCCAATTTTAAATATCCCAATCCGACCTCTTCCATTATCTTGAGCTTTTCATAAATAAGAGCGTGTTTCTTGAAAAATCGCAAAGCATAACTCACACTCATCTCCAAGACTTCGGCAATATTGGCCCCTTGGAATTCAATTTCCAAAGTTTTTTTATTATAACGAGAACCTTCACAAGTCTCGCACTCAACATACATATCCGGCAAAAGATGCATCTCGATTTTCTTTTTTCCGTCTCCTTGGCAAACTTCGCAGCGCCCGCCCTTCATATTAAAACTAAAGCGACTGGCGGTGTAGCCCCTATTTTGAGCCTCTTCGGTTTGGGCAAACAATTCTCGAATATGCGAAAAAACTCCGGTATAAGTGGCTGCATTGGAGCGAGGCGTTTTGCCAATCGGTGACTGAGTTACATTGACAACTTTATTAATATTTTTTAAACCTTTTAAAAATTTATGTTTTCCCGGCTTAGCCTTTGATTTGTAAAAATGCTTACTCAAAGCTCGTGCCAAAATATCATTAACCAAAGTCGATTTTCCGCTGCCGGACACTCCGCAGACCACCACCAGACGCTCTAATGGGAAAGCTACTGAAATATTTCTAAGATTATTCTCCCGAGCATCGATCACCTCCAAAAATTTATCCGGATTTTTGCGACTTATTTTTCGCTCAAAAACTTTCTTCTTCTCATTAATATATTGAGCGGTATCGGTTTTGCTTTTTAGTAACTTTTCTACCGTACCGTTAAAAATAACCTCACCGCCTTCTTCTCCTGCGCCCTTACCCATATCGATAACCCAATCCGAATTTTTAATAAAATCCCTATCATGTTCGACAACAATCAAGGAATTGTCTCGGTCCCGTAGAGATTTAATGGTTTCAATCAAGCGCTTGTTATCTCGACTATGTAAGCCGATTGAGGGTTCGTCCAAAACATAAATTATTCCGGTCAATTTCGATTTTATCTGAGTAGCCAATCTTATTCTCTGCGCTTCTCCGCCCGAAATAGTCTGCGTTCCTCGAGACAAACTCAGATATCCCAAACCGACTTTTTGCAATATTTCCAATCGCCCGCCAATTTCCTTCATTAAAGCGCCGATTATTTTATCTTGAGTTTGATTAATTTTTAAACTCTCCAAATAAGCCGCCAAGGAATCGATATCCAAACTGACCCAATCATCAATCGATTTACCGTCCAATAAAACATTTAGAAACTCTTTTTTTAAACGCTTGCCTTGACAGGCCGGACAAACTTCACTTACCATATATTTTTCTATCTCGCTTCGAGTGTGATCTGATTTGGTATTTTTATATTTTTCTTCCATTAAATTAATCACCCCGCTAAAATCGTAATTCTCATCTCCATAAAGGATGATTTCCAATTTTTTAGAAGGGATTTTATTTACCGGAACATTTAGCGAAAATTTAAGTTTTCTCGATAAAGCCTCCAAGAGTTGCATTCCTTGGCCGGTATTTCCATTTCTCCCACCGACACTGCCCCAAGGTTTAACGGCCCCCTCCGCTAAAGAAAGCTTCTTGTTGGGAATAACCAACTCGCTTGAAATTTTCATCTTAAGACCCAGCCCCGAGCATTCAATGCAAGCACCCTCCGGATTATTAAAAGAAAAATGGCGCGGAGTGATTTCTTTTATTTTTATCTGACATTTTTCGCAAAAGAAATCTCGATTATAAGAAACAGTTTCTTTGTTATCCAACATTAAGCGCAATGACCCGCCTCCAACCTTCATCGCTGTTTCGATTGAATCCATTATCCTCTCTTCATCTTTATCCTTGCTCTCCAAAATTAGTCTATCAATAACAATATCAACTTCTCCTTCAATATCGTTATTGGAAGAAAAATTCAAAGCCTCGGCAATTGTCATTATTTTCCCTCCTGCTCGCACGCGCGCATATCCCAATTGACCGATTTGATTGATGGTTTCAATAAGGCCTTTTTCCTTTTTTCCATACGGCGCCATAATCACCAACATTGTTTTAGGGGGCATTTTCTTTATTTCCAACAAAATATCTTTATTGCTTTTCTTATTCATCAAGGCATTGCAATTCGGACAATGCGATTCTCCAAAATTGGCGAAAAGAATTCTTAAATAATCGTAAATCTCAGTCAGAGTTCCCACCGTTGAGCGCGGGCTCCTGATTACACTTTTTTGATCAATTGAAATCGGAGGACTCAAGTTTTCAATCGAGTCCACATCGGGTTTGGAGGCTATGTCCAAAAAACTTCGCGCAAAAGAACTCATTCCTTCCACATACCTTCGATTGCCTTCCACAAAAACCGTATCAAAAGCCAAGGAAGATTTTCCGCTGCCGGAAAGACCGGTAACCACTACAAATTTATTTTTGGGAATATCGATATCGATATTCTTGAGATTATTAGCTCGAGCGCCCCTAACCAAGATGAAATTTTTTTTGTTTTTGTTTTTCGAAGTTTTGCTTTTCATTTTTTTTTGCTGAATTGCGCCGATTCGACGATTCATTTTTTAGGTGTTATCTAATTAAAAATTTTAGCACGATTTTTAAAGAGTGTCCAATCTTGACTCTTCTTGCTTATTGGGGTCAAAACAAAAAAATTCTCGTTTTAATCCGAGAATCTTTTTGAAAAAATTCTTATTTTCGGGTATTACGCCAACATCCTCAAAATATCCTTAATCTTTACGGTAGCCACTCCTAAAACCTTATCCGCTCCGCCATAATAAATATAGATTACTCCCCTTCTCACCACTGTTCCGCAAGGAAAAACAACGTTCTTTACAATACCGTTAATTTCATAATCCGTTTCCGGCTCCATAATATGATAAGAAGTTCTGGTAATAAGGTCTTCGGGATTTTTTTTGTCCAACAAGGCCACTCCCAATTTATAAACTCCGTCATTTACTCCGTGATAAAGCAACAACCAGCCTTTTTTGGTTTCTATCGGAGGAGTCGACAAGCCGATTCGGAAGGAGTCCCACATCCCGTTGCGAGGAGATAATAATTTTATATATTCCTGAACTCTTTTTTCCGAAAAATCCAAAGAATCGAGATAATCAACACAAATACTCGAACCCAGACGATGAATCATATAGTATTTTCCTTTTATTTTTTTGGGAATAATACAAGCGTCTTTATCCCACTCTTTTTCGGGCGAAACAATAATCGGTTCGCTCCAATTCCAATTTTTTGCCAAAAAATCTTTAATATTTATCGAGCTGATTGCCACCTTGGGAGAATCCACTCCGTTATAAGCGGTGTAAAACATATATATTTTATCCCCTACTCTTACCACCCGAGGGTCTTCGCAGCCGGTATTTCCGCCGGGTATCCCTTTACCTTCGAAATCTTTTCTTGGCCAATAAATCGGCTCGGGCAAATTTTCCAAAATAGTAAAACCGTCTTTGGTTGAAGCATACCCTACATAAGAAGTGTTATCGTCCGACATCGCTCGATAGAGAATATGAATCTTACCCCCCAATTCAATGGCGGCCGGATTAAAAATCGCCAGAGACCGCCAACGAGTTTCTTTATCCGGCGCCAAAATAGGATTACCTTCATAGCGTTTGACAATTTTATCTCGTTTTTCTTTATCGATCGCCCCCAATAAAAGATCAAGCTTCAGCTCGGCGCAAGCGCAAACCGTATCCGCGCCCCCGTAATAAATCCTCAATTTATCGCCGATAATCATGGCTCCGCTCGGAAAAACGATGTTATCCACCTGCCCGTGCAATTCATAATTAGTCTCCGGAGTCAAAAAAGCCTCGGTAGTTCTTTTAATAATTTTAGTGGGTTCGTTTAAATCAGTCAAAAAAGCTTCTACGCCGAAAACTTTTTCCTCACTAAAATAATTATAAACATGCGAATACACAAATAGCCAGCCGTCTTTGGTCTTAATCGGCGGAGCGCCGATTTCAACATGGTCGTCCGTCCCCCTGGTTAAATTAATAGTGTATTTGTCAATGTTTTGATATATTTTTTGCCAATATTTTTCCGACCACATATCAGATTCCTTTTCAAATTGAACAATACAAATTTTAGAAGGCGGATTGTCCGTATCAATTGTCAAAACCGCGGTCAATTTTCCGTTTACTTTTTCCGGAAATAAGGACATCGCTTTGGCATTAAAAGGAGTGATTAAATGTTTTTCGTCAATTTTTTTTAGATTTTTGGAAATCGCCAAGCCCACCTTGATATTTTCTTTCGAAAAAGGATAGCCTGAAAGAGCGGTATAAAAAATATAATACTTTCCGTCCATTTTGGTAATGCGCGGATCCTCACAACCGAAAGACTCCCAATCTTCTTCCGGTAAAATCAGCTCACTTCTCTTTTTGAATCTTATTCCATCGGAAGATGTGGCATGTCCGACAACGGACAAATTTATTTGATGACCTCCGACATTCTTTTTTTCCGAAATAGCTCGATAAACAATATCGATTCCCAAACCTCTTTTAACAGGACACCCATTAAAAACCGCCGTGCTCTCCCAGTGGTTTTCAACATCCGGCGCCAAAATCGGATTATGCGCTGATCTTTTTACATAAAACATATTTTATTTATTTAATTTTGTTTAGTCTTTAATTTTATTTTTTTCAAAACGGTTTTTTTGTCCGAAGTTAAGCGCTCTAAAAAATCATCCAATTTAGCTGTCGCCGCACACATTACCATATCCGCTCCCCCGTAATAAATATACAAAATTCCTTTTTCCACCACTGCCCCGCAAACATAAACCACTCCCGCCTTAAAACCCTCGTTTTCATATTTTTCGTCCGGCTCCAAAATGGGAAAACGCGACCGATACAAAACCGTCTCCGGCTCCTTATAATCCAAAATCATCGCTCCGATCTTATACCGATTGGGGTCTTTTTTGTCCATAGCATGGTAAAACAACAACCAACCGTATTTGGTTTTTATCGGAGGAGCGCCCGCCCCTCGAACAATATTATCCCAACGATTCTCCTGAGTATCGGTTTGGCGAAAACTTTTTTCGATATAAATTTTTTTCTCATCCAAATTATCGAAGTAATCGATCATTATTTTAGGGGAAATGCTGTGTAAAATTGCGAAACGTCCGCCGATCTTCTCCGGAAAAATCATCCAATTTTTTTGAATTTGTCCCGGCTTGGATATCAATCTGGCTTTGCTCCAATTCCACTTATTATTGATAAAGTCTTGATGCTTTATGGAAATAACCGCCACACCGGGCACCTCATATCCGTTATAAGCCACATAAGTGACATAAATTTTATCCCCGATTCGAGTCATCCTCGGATCCTCGCATCCGCCATTACACCCACCGCCCGATTCATACACTGCCGGATGGGAACATGGAAGATATTTTTCGCCCACAACTCCTTCGAATTTTTCCTTGGGAAAATATATCGGATAGTCACTCCTTGTATCAAAATTAATTCCGTCCGAACTTGAAGCGTAACCCCAAGTTGAAACATCGTCTTCGCCCAAGGCCCGATAAATCAAATGAAATCTGTTTTCGGCATAAATGGCTGCCGCATTAAAAACCGCTTTTGATTCCCATTTATTTTCTTTTTTGGGAGTGAGAATCGGGTTACCTTGATGACGTTCCAATACATTTATTTTTTTATCCGGCTCGAATTTGGGAAGCGCCAAATCGACTACTGTCAAATTTCCGTTCACTTCAAAATAAACTTTTATTTTATTCTTTAAACAAAAAGCTCCCAACGGAGAAAAACTCTCCACCTCCGCCCCCGCCAAACTCTGTTCCCAAATCGGTCTTTCCGAACGCCACTTCAGCTCCTGCGGATTATCAGCCGAAAAGAGAGCTCCGCCCAACTGGACGCGAAAATGTTCACCCTCCCGAAAGGAAGCGTCGTATAAAATAAAATTACCCTCCGGCAAAACAAAAACATTTATTAATTTCAATCTATCGGCGTCAAAAAACTTTTGTCGCGGAGTCAGGACATGCCCCTTGGCGATCAACCAGTTGCTCGGAGAGACGGATTGACCGTAATAAACAAAATTATCTCCGATATAAGCGGAAAATTCTCCCGACGAATAATCTTTCTTGATAAAAACCAACGGCCCCTCGATTGCTTTGACTGTTGTTATCTCCTTGAAATTTAATCCGTCGATCGAATTGGCAAAAAGAGTGATTTTCTTTTTGTTATATTCCCTGCGATAAGTCAAAATCAAATTTAAACCCTCCTCAATCAAATTTAAATCAAACAACTCTTTTTTGGTTACATCATAACCGAAATTATTTTTCAGACTTATTTTTCTGGCTCTTTTATAAAAACCTTTTTCTTTGAGACTTTTTATATAATAACCCTTGTTTTTCAAAAAAAGAATATGAGGCTGATTGCCCAATAAAAAAACTTTCAAAAATCTTATCTTCTCGACTTTATTTTTTGAATCGACGACGGATTTTTCGGAAGAAGTTTTTTTTGAGGACGCCTTTTTCAAAAGGAAAGATTTATTAAAAAAGCCCGTCATTTTTTTAAACATATTTTATTTTAAGACATTTTTTATTTTAAAAAAGATATTTTAAACTATCAAAAGCACTTGTACTACATCAAAATCAAATATACTTAATTTATCTGCAATTTG
>JAZHDF010000002.1:0-8909 GCA_036584565.1 Candidatus Moraniibacteriota bacterium | reverse complement strand
TGTTTTTTAAAGGCGAGTGTAGAGCACCTTGATTAAAGGATGTTTTTTTAATTTTTATTTTCCCCACCTCTCGCAACAAAAAGGTAATACGAGAGTACGGCCGTAAATAAACGTTACTTTTTAAAAATAGAAAAAATAGAAAAACGGAAGGCGAGTTGTCGCGCTTCCGTTACTGATTTCTTTATCTTTGTGTTATTTTGTTTTTATTGCAATTCTGCGATTAGTGGTAAAGGCCGAATCGTTTGTTCGATCTCCTTCTTTTAGGGTAATTTCTATTGCGTGCATGGTCAGAAAAATTGACTTTGCTGTGGGCTTATTTTTCTTATTGTGTCTGAAACATTCTATAGCCATACACCCCCCTTATTTTTTTAAATTTACCTTTGAATTAACTGTTAAAATTATATTTTTTAAAAAGAATAAAGTCAAACTAAAAAAATAAACGGAAGGCGAGTTGTCGCGCTTCCGTCGGGTAAGTAAAGATTCATTTTGTTTCCTTTAGGGAAGTTTGAGAGTTATCCCATCCAATTCTCTGAGAGAATTTTCCAAAATTCTCCTCAAATCGGACTCTCCCCAGATATGCTCCGGATCGAGGCGAATTATTATTTTTCTGGCGAGTTGATGGATTTTGGCGAGATTGTTTAAATCTTTCCCCAGGATACACGGCTTTTCTCTTTGAATATCTTTCATGATGGAATCCTCTTTTGATTTTCAAGAACTTTTTAGACAAACCCCAATAATCTTAGTATAGTTGTAATTTATAGTCAATGATGTTTTTGTTTATTTAATTCTAAAAATAAAAAAGACAACTCGGCGCGGAGTTGTCTCGCGGAAGACTTGATTTTTCAAGGCTCCCTGTCGATTGGGGATAAAAAGTCAGAAAAAATCACAATCGCAATCTTCGCAATACCAATCAGAGAGAAGGGGAATTTTAGATTTGGGATTTTCAAATCTCCAAGCGATTCTACTTTGAACATTTTCGCTCGATTTGCACCTGGGACAAAGAGGTCGCTCATCCGGATTGACAAGAAAAATTTCCTCAATTTTTTTAACCATCGGAATCTCCTCCTTAGTTTAAATAAATAATATTGCCGAAAAGAACTTTTTTGGCATTAATTTATTGTTAGGATTACTTATCCCTTTGGGGCTTCCATGAGACATTTCTGAGGGCAAGAGACTCCAATTCGGTAGCAATATTTCCTTTCTTTCCTTCGGCAAGAATCTTTTCGCCAAGCTCTTTGTGGTCAATTATCCAGTAAAAAGATGCTAGAGCTTCCAGAACGAATGATCTCTTCTTTTAGCATACTTATCTAATCTGGATTTTTCTTCTATGGACATATCGATAACAACCCTTTTATTTTCCATGGTAGCTCCTTGTTTTTTGGATTTAACTTTAAAAAATACCGGACTTTTAATATAATTTATTTGGAGATAAAAAGCAATGGTTTGTACACGATGAATATCTCTTGGACACTTTTGAATATTTTTGATTAAAATAAAAAAATTAAAAATTATGGATTTTTTCTTAAATCGTAAATCTTATATCTTATTTGATTTCGTGTTAAAATGTTTATATGCTAATGTTTTAATTTAAACTTTATGAAAATCGGTTGTCATGTATCAATTGCCGGAGGAGTGGATAAGGCTCCGGAGCGAGCGCATAATCTCGGGTGCGAGGTGATGCAGATTTTTTCACGTTCTCCGCAAGGAGGTAAAAGTATTTCAATTTCCGAAGAAATCGCTCAACAATTTAAGCTACAAGCTAAAAGCTACCAGCTACAAGCTACCTATATTCATTCTCCTTATTATATAAATTTCGCTTCCGCCGAAAGTCGGATTCGCTACGGTTCGGTGAGCGCTATCAGAGAGGAGCTGGAGCGAGCAAGCTTATTGGAAGCCAAATATGTGATGACCCATCTCGGTTCGGCCAAGGATTTGGGTGAAGAAGAAGGAAAGAAAAAGACTATAGAAATGTTGATTAAAACCTTGGAAGATTATAAGGGGAGCGCAAAGTTATTGCTCGAAAACAGCGCCGGGGCGGGAGCGATAATCGGAGATGATTTGGCGGAACTGGGAGAGATAATAAAAAAGGTAAACAGTCCGGCCATCGCGGGGATTTGCTTGGATACTCAACATAGTTTTGCTTCCGGTTATGATTGGCGTGATTTTGAAAAAACGATTGAGCGAATTGACCGGGAAATCGGGATAAAGAATATTAAGCTCATCCATGCCAACGATAGTCTGACCGAGTGCGGATCCAAAAAAGACAGGCATGCGCATATCGGCGAGGGTTTAATTGGATTGGGGGCATTTAAAAAAATTGTCAGATTTGCTAAAGAAAATAATATTGATATGATTTTGGAAACGGAGCATGATAAGGTAATGGAGGATATAAATCTTTTGAAGAAGGTGAGAAAAGAATTAATGATTAAGAATTAAAAAATCAAAGAATTGGAAAATAAATAAATGATTTATTGAGGGTGTTTAAATGTTGATTATGAAAAATAAAATCGCAATCCCGGGTGAAGTAATCGAAAATAAAATATTTCTCATTAGAGGGAAAAAAGTTATGCTGGACAGAGATCTGGCTGTTTTATATGGGGTGGAAACAAGAGTTTTAAATCAGGCTGTAAGAAGAAATATTGATCGTTTTCCGGAGGATTTTATGTTTCAATTAACAAAAATAGAAATGGAAAATTTTTCAAGATCACAAAATGTGATCTTGAAAAGAGGGCAAAATATAAAATATAATCCTTATGTCTTTACCGAGCAGGGCGTAGCCATGCTGTCGAGTGTTTTAAGAAGCAAGCGGGCTATTCAGGTCAATATTCAAATAATGCGCACTTTTACCAAGATAAGAGAAATGATTATTAGCAATAAGGAATTACGTTTAAAAATAGAAGCTTTGGAGAGAAAATATGACAATAAATTCCAAATAGTTTTTGATGCGATAAGGGGGCTTCTTATGGCTCAGAGCCGAGAAAAATTCGTCAAGAATAATAAGAAAATAGGTTTTAAAATTAGAAAATAAATTTTATGCTAATCGCAATTATATCCGATATTCATGACAATGAAACCAATTTAAAAAAAGTTTTGGATTATTGTCGGGAAAATAAAATAACAAAAATTGTCTGCTGCGGGGATCTGGCCTCGGACGAAACGCTTGATTTTATGGCGGATAATTTTGGTTTTTCGACCGAGAGTGAAATTTTTTATACTTTTGGTAACGCGGATGAGGATCGTTTTGGTAATTTGGCGATAGAACAATATAATAAATCAGGAAAAGATTTCACAAAATACAAAAATGTTAAAATTTTTAGAGAATACGGAGAGACCGCCATTGAGAGAAATGCGATAGCTTTTGTGCATTTTCCTGATAAGGCCAAAAAGTTGGGAGAAACCGGGAAATATAATTTCGTTTTTTACGGGCATACGCATAGACCTTGGGAAGAATCAGTAAGTGATTGTAAAATATTAAATCCCGGCAATGTGACGGGACAATATTATTTGCCGACTTTTGCCGTTTGGGATACGAATGGGGATGATTTTAAATTGATAAGAATTCACGATTTAAACTAGGCTATTATCTGTTATCGAATGTCATTCCGACCAAATAAATTTATGCCTGCCTGCCGGTAGGCACCTATAAATTTAGGAATGGAGGAATCTTGATCATTGAACTTGTTATATGATAAATTAGATTTCTCCACTTTTGAATCCTTGAGGACAAAGATTCAAGCGGTCGAAATGACAATCATTAGAGTAGAAGAAAATAACACTATGAATAAAAAAGAGGCGATGGAAAAATTAAATAAAGAGATGCGGGCTTGCCGAAAATGCGCTTTGCGAGAAGGGTGCACACAAGTGGTGCCGGGAGCGGGAAGCGCTAAGGCTAAAATTATGTTTATCGGCGAAGCGCCGGGAAAGAACGAGGATGAAAAGGGCGTTCCTTTTGTGGGGGCGGCCGGTAAATTTCTCGATGAAATGCTGTCGAGTATCAATTTAAAAAGGGAGGATATCTATATCGCCAACGCTATCAAATGCCGTCCGCCTCAAAATAGGGATCCTTTGCCGGAAGAAAAGGAAATTTGTTGGGAGTGGTTGGAAAAGCAAATAATGATTATAAAACCCAAAATCATTGTAACCTTGGGTCGGCATTCGATGAATTTGTTTTTTCCCGAGCAGAAAATTTCCGAAGTTCACGGCAAAGCCTTGCGAAAAGAAATCCCCAATTTGGGAAAGCAGGTTTTTTTTACTCTTTATCATCCGGCAGCCGCGCTTTATAACGGCGGAATGAGGGAGACTTTAATTAAAGATTTCAAAAAAATACCGAAGGTACTGGAGTTGTTGTAAATAAAGAATTAAAAATTAATAGCTATATTTATCGATCTTTTTTTAATTATCGATTATGAGTTATGTGATTGCTTTGAATTATCGACTCTGGACAATTTATTTTTTGTACTATATAATTTATTTTAGTTTGAAATGGGCCGATAGCTCATCTGGTAGAGCGCCTCGTTTGCACCGAGGAGGTGGCGGGTTCGAGTCCTGTTCGGTCCACTGCAAAAACTGTCTTTGATGACAGTTTTTTTGTTTTTTTAGAACAGGACTCGAAGGGCGCGAGTTTTTTTGTGTGTAGCGCCCAGGCTCCGAATCGGAGTGAGGAGGAGGACTGTTCGGTCCACAAATAATCCCGATGATAAATCGGGGTTTTTGCTTTATTTTGCTGAAAAATTTTTAGAGTGTTGACAAAAACCCCCATAGTGGGGTAAAATAATGTTGAAATGTATTGAAGTGGGGAATGGTGGGGGTTTTATTGAATTAAGAATTAATAATCTAGGAATTTTGGGAATGAATAAATTCCGGCGACCAATTTCAATAGCATCGATTTAAGATTTAAGATTTAAGATTTAAGAATTAAGAATTTGAGATAAGTGTGTTTAATACTTAATACTTAATACTTAATACTTAATACATAATACATAACCAAAGTGTTTATCGGAGAATATCAACATACTATCGATCCCAAAAAAAGAGTGGCGATGCCATCCAAGTTTCGGAGTGAGTTGGGTAAAAAAGTAGTGATTACCAGAGGGATGGATAAATGTTTATTTGTCTATCCGATGAAAGTTTGGGAAAAGTTGGCCGAGAAATTGGGAAATTTGCCGGTTGGAGAATCGGGCACTCGGAGTTTTATTCGTTTGATGTTGGCCGGAGCGGTGGATGTCGATTTGGACAAGCAGGGGAGGATTTTGATTCCCGATTATCTCAAGGATTATGCCGGGATAAAAAAAGAGGTGACGGTGGCCGGATTATTTGACCGCTTGGAAGTCTGGGATAAAAATAATTGGAACAATTACAAAGCTAAAGCTGAAAAAAGTAGTGATGAAATTGCGGAGCAACTGGGAAAGTTGGGAGTATACTAAATTAATTAAAAATTAATAATTCAAAATTAAAAGTTAAATAAGAACGAGATAAGATTAATGTTATGGAAACGGTGCACAAATCAGTGATGCTGGAGGAAGCGATAGAGGGGTTAAATTTAAAAAAAGGGGATACGGTGGTGGATGCGACTTTGGGCGGAGGCGGACACAGTCTCAAAATATTGGAGAAAATAGGGGAGACCGGAGTGTTGATTGCAATCGACAGAGACAATGGGGCACTGGAGAGATTTAAGGATAAAATTAAGAAAGAAAATTTAAATATAAAAAAAGAAAATTTGATTTTGGTAAATGATAATTTTGCCAATATTAAAAATATTTTAATTGAATTGGGAATAGATAGAGTGGATGCGATATTGGCGGACTTCGGTCTTTCTTCCGATCAGCTGGATGATGAACGCAGAGGCTTTAGTTTTAATTCAAAAACTCGACTGGATATGAGGATGAATCCCGAGCAAGAATTAAGCGCTTTTCAGGTAACTAATGAATATTCAGAGGAGGGTTTATATAGAATAATTAAACAGTACGGAGAGGAAAAATTTGCCGGTTCGATAGTAAAAAAAATAATTGAAAAAAGGAAGAGGGGAACTATTGAGAGAGCGGATGAATTAACCGGTTTAATCTTGGAGGCTGTGCCAAAAAAATTTCAATACCAAAAGATTCATCCGGCCACTCGAACTTTTCAAGCTATCAGAATGGAGGTTAATCGAGAATTGGAGAGCATTGAGAAATTTATTCGCGAAGGAATCGGTTGGATTTCTCCAGGAGGCAAAATGGCGGTTATTTCCTTTCATTCCGGGGAAGATCGATTGGTAAAAAATATTTTTAGGGATTTGGCCAAGGATTGTGAATGTCCGCCCGACTTTCCGGTCTGTCGGTGTTCCAAGCAAGCGGAAGTCAAAATTATCACCGGAAAACCGATTTTGCCTCAAGAAAAAGAGGTTCGGGAGAATATTCGCGCCAGAAGCGCCAAATTGAGAATTGTCCAAAAAATCTAGACAATTCGAAGAAAAAAACAAAAAGAAAAAACAAAAATTAATATGGAGGAACAAAGAGAAAAAACAATCTTTTATCGTGGGATAACCAAGCTTAAAATATTGGCGATTGGTTCGGTTTTTGCCGTTTGTGCCGTTTATTTGGGAATTATCAATACTACCGCAGTTAAAGGCTATGAGGTTAAAAAAGTTGAGCAAGAAATTGAAAAATTAAAAAAGGAAAACAAGCGTCTGCAGATCGAAGAAGCGGAGTTGAATTCTTTCTATAATATCAGAGAAAATGTCGGCAATTTGAATATGGTGGAAGCCAAAGAAATTGTATATATCGATAACAACGATAATTCCGTGGCCATCGGAAACTAAAATATCAAATCAAAAAAAGAGTATTTTCGGCCCGGATTTTTTCCGGGTTGAATTTTTTGTTAAAAAATTAATATGTTTGAAAAAATAAAATTTAATAAAAATCGAAAAAAGGGAAATATTAGCGAAAGGAGAATTTATTTTTTGGTGGCGCTTGTTTTTTTGATGGGTTTTATTATTTTGACCCGTCTTTTTATTTTGCAAATCGGCAATCATTCTAAGTTTAGCGCTATGGCGGAGGAGCAACACAAGGGTCATAGTGAGTTGTCGGCCAGGCGAGGAGAAATTTATCTCAAGAGCGGAGACGACCTTTATCCGTTGGCGGTCAATCGGGAGTACATGATGGTTTTTTTGGAGCCCAAACTCGTTGAAGAGAGAGAGCGGGTTATCAGTGAATTGAGTTATATTTTGGCAATGGAGAGGAGTCAGATAGAAAATAAATTCTCCAACCCGGAGGATATGTTTGAAATAGTAAAAAAAAGAATTTCCGAAGACGAGGCCAATCGGATTCGGGATTTAAAATTGAAAGGAGTGCGATTGATGCCGGAAATTTACCGTTATTATCCGGGGGAAGAGTTGGCTTCGCAAATAGTCGGTTTCGTCGGCTCTGACGGAGAGGAGAGAGTCGGACGATATGGTTTGGAGTCTTTTTGGGAGGAGGAGCTAAAAGGTAAAAATGGCAGTCTATCTCAGGAGCGAGACAGCGCCGGTCGATGGATTTCTATCTCCGATCGGGAGATGATTCCTCCCGAAGACGGAGTGGACTTGATTTTAACTATTGATGAAACGGTCCAATATGAAGTGGAAAAAATTCTCAAAGCCACTATGGATAAACATCAAGCCGATGGAGGAAGTATCCTGGTCCAAGAGCCGGAGACGGGAAAGATTTTAGCGATGGCCAATTATCCCAACTTTAACCCCAATGAATTTAATAAAGTGGAGGATATGAATTCTTTCTTAAATTCTTCTATCTCCAGCACTTATGAATCCGGTTCGGTTTTTAAAACTTTTACTTTGGCTAGCGGGATTGATGCGGGAGTGATTTCTCCCAATACCACTTATGTCGATACCGGAGTGATAAGTGAGGCCGGTTACAATATCAAAAATTCCGACGGCAAAGCTTACGGAGAGCAAACCATGACCCAGGTTTTAGAGGCTTCATTGAATACGGGAGTTATCTTTGTCGAGAAGCTATTAGGTAATGCTCGTTTTAAGGATTATATTTTAAAATTCGGATTTGGCGAAAAAACCGGCATTGATCTCCCAAGTGAATTGGCCGGAAATATTACCAATTTAAAAAATCTGAAAAGTCACATTCAATTTTTTACCGCTTCTTACGGTCAGGGCTTGACGGTTACCCCGCTCCAGGTTTTAGATGCCTATTCGGCTATCGGTAACGGAGGTAATCTTATGAAGCCTCAAATTATTGAAAAAATGATTTATTCGGATGGAACGGAGAAAACGATTGAACCGGAAATAATCAGACCGGTTATTAAAAAAGAAACTTCCGAGCAAGTTAAAAATATGTTGGAAAGTGTGGTGGTAAACGGCCATGGGAAGCGGGCGGCTGTCCCCGGCTATCGAGTGGGAGGAAAAACCGGGACCGCTCAAGTCGCCAGAAAGGACAGTGTCGGTTATGAAGAAGGGGTGACTATCGGATCTTTTGCCGGCTTGGCTCCTCTTGAAAAGCCCAGATTTACTGTTATAGTAAAGATAGACAATCCCAAGGATGTTTTATGGGCTGAGTCCAGCGCCGCTCCGGCGTTTGGAGAGGTGATGCGGTTTTTGTTGACTTACTATAATGTAGAACCCTCTCAGAAGGTTGAATAATTTTTATTTGGGTCTGACTCGATTTATTTTATGAAAAAGAAGAGGATAATTTATTTGGAAAAAATATTGCGTTTTATGGCGTCGGTTTTACTGAAAAGGCACAGACCGAGAATTGTCGGAATTACCGGTTCGGTCGGTAAGAGTTCCGCCAAGGAAGCGATTTATTTGGTTTTAGAGAAAGAATTTAAGGTCAGAAGAAGCGAGGAAAATTACAATAATGAAATCGGTACCCCTCTGACTATTATCGGTGCCAAAATGGGAGGCAAAAATCCTTTTAAGTGGGGTT
>JAZHDF010000001.1:0-35635 GCA_036584565.1 Candidatus Moraniibacteriota bacterium | reverse complement strand
TTTCTCATTTTCTTTTTCAATTAAATCATAAATTGCCTCTGGCATAAGCTTTTCAAGACCAACTTCTTTCAACTCATTTCTCATATTATTAAACTCATTTTTAGTCATTTCTTTTTTAGAATAACTACTCACAATAGTATTTAATTTTTCTTCTGCCCAGATTGGCATAGTAAAAGAAACTCCTAAAACTTCATCTAATATTTCACTTGCTGTTTTAGCTTGATTTACCAAGTCAAGTTGAGTACTTATAATTTTCCTATTTTCATCATATTTCAATACAAATACATTTGAATTCTGAACAGCCCCCACCACTAACGGACTGTGAGTTGAGACTATAAAACGAGCTTTCGGAAAAGCATTAAGTAAATCAGGCAATATCTGTCTTTGCATTGTTGGATGTAAATGATTTTCAACTTCATCAATAATTACAGTAAAATCTGCCTTCTCTTTTGTTGAATACATATAAATTTGCCAAGCAACATCAATAAGGGCACTTATTCCTCCCGAAGCTTGTTCGAAAATAAATTCATCTTTTTTTTCATTACAAACAAAAACAATTTCCATTTTTCTTATTTCAAACTTCTGAAAACCTAGTGATTTTGGAAGGATTTTTTTTAGCACCTCTTGAAAACCTTGGAAATATTGTATTTGCTCATCATCTCTTTCCATTATTTCATTTCCATACCCTTGAATAGCCCAACCAATCAATATATTCTTCATTAAAAAACTAGATGATTGATTATTATTACCAAAATATCTATCTCTACTAGCATTAGAAATTTCTTCATAGGCATTATTGCCGTTTTTTTTAGCAACTGGGATGCTGCCCACGGCTTGGTATCTAAAAATTGATCTATGAGAAGGAATAAATAAGCAATTTACCTGTTGTTGTCCGCTAATTTGTATTTGATATTGAGGACTATCTTGATTAGGGATTTGTAAGTTTGCTTTAGTATCATTATCATAAATTAACTGACCAATAATATTTTCGAGACTTTTATCGTTACCATTGAAAAATCTAGTAAGATACTTCCAAATTCCGCCTTCATCTTTTTTTGGTGTTGATCCAGATTGGAAACTCCAACCACAATGTTTGGATAAAATATTTCCTAGAATAGTAGTTTTTCCACTCCCATTTGCTCCTGTTAAAATAGTCAATCTATCATGAAAACTAATTTCAACATTTTGAAACTGTTGCCATTCAGAAATTTTTAATTTTTTAAAATTCATATTTTTTTAAATAGATTGTAAATAACTTTGTTCAATTAGTCCTATAACATAATCCAACTCATCAAAACTTTTTAGAGTTATTTCTGAATTACCAATTCCATGATGACCTATATTTGAAACATCACGAATCATACCTTTTGGATCATCAATACCTTCTGCAATCCATATTTTTATATCATTTTGTTGTATTTTTACTTCAGCAAAACCACGACCAACTTTGTAAGCAATATAAAGTTTACGAGGATTCTCTTCTATTTTCAGTTCAGAATCTAAAGCAAATATTTTTTCTTGAAGTGCAGAGAAAAGCTCTTTAATTTGTTCGCTTTTATTCTTGAGATGATCTGCAACAGAATATTCATCATAATTCACTTTTGAAATTTGTTTTGCAGTACTTGTTGTTGTTTTTGCCTGAGAACTTGCAATAAGTCTTAATTCAAAAACATTGCTTTCGTAATTAGAATATCCCCAAAGTTCAATATTCTCTGCCATTCTGTTTATGGCATATTGATCATATTTACTAAAAGTTTGAGCAACAAGCAAAACACGAGGAGAGCCAAAATTTACATCAATATTTTTTCCAAGTTTGTTTTGAACAAGAAGTTGAAAATCTCCTGTGTGATCGACTAGCCAATCAAGATAAAAAAGCCCTTGATTGATAATGTTGTCTTTTTCTCCCCATTTGTACTCAATAATTACAGGAGAATTGTTTTCATCTAGCCCAAGTGAGTCAATTCTTCCGCCGTGTTGTTTTGAAGTTGTAAATTCAGAAGCTACAAAACGAACACCAAAAAGGCTTTCCATGTTTTCTTCAATGAAAGTTTGCAATTCCTTTTCATTGCGAAAATCCTTTTTCTTTAACTGTTTAGCTGAGCTGTTTGTTGTTAGAAATATTGCCATAGGGTTTTAAATTATCATATAAATATTGTATCTGTTTCTCTTAAATTTTAAAATTCATTTTTTGCGGAGGAACGGAGCAAAAAATACCTTATATCCCCCTCATAAAATAAAAAATAAAAATTCCATTCCTTTTTAAATTCTTCAACAAAATTCCTTATTTGAGAAAAAATATTGAAAAACATGTCGCACAACGTTCCAGCGTATGCGATGTTTTTGCGACCAAAGGGAGCAAAAATATGGGAGAGGGGCGAGCCGAGCCCCGAACCGCATACGCTGTGTTATACGCCCCGACGACCGAAGGGAGGAGAGCGCAGCGGGGCGCGACTGAAAGGAGCGAGTTCAAAAAATATTTTTCATTCAATTTCATTTTGACAGGCTTTTTATTTAATAATCATAAATTTGTTTTTTTTGTTTTGGATTTTGGGCAGAGGGGTTAGGGGTGAATGCCCAAAATCCAAAACTCCTTATTCTGTTTGAGGGAGGGGCAAGAGGGGAACTAAAGGGGTGAATTGCCCCGACCGAAAACACTTCATTGTATTTTTGTATAAATTGCTTCAATAAAATCTTTAACTTCATTATTTGAATCTGTTTGCTCCCACTCTTCTTTTGTCATTTCATTAAAAACTTCTATGTTCAAATCATTTTTGAAATTTTTTACTAATCCTATTTCTTTCAAATGCTTTGCAACATCAGTTTCATCTTGAATATCAATTTTTGATATATCTAAGTCAGTGCATTTTCTGCATATTGCTTTAGGGTGGCAATAATTTTCAATTTCTCGTTTGCTTAACTTTTTAAAATCAGCTTTATCTTCGTCGCATTTGGCTTTTATTCTTTCGCACCATTTGCCTTTTCCGTTCGACTGATCATCACCGTCAACCATAACAGAGTAAAAATTATTGCCTTTCAGCTTCTTAAATAAATTGAGATCAGCATAATTTTTTAATGACCCACCACCACCAATAACACAAAGTATGTTGTCATTTTCTAAATCCTTATCGAGTACCGTTTTTGCATATGTTTTTAAAAAGTGAATATCATCTACGCCTTCAACAAAAATTAAATACTTAATTTCTTTTAAGAGATTGTAATCAGGTCTTATTCCAAGCTCATCTATTATTTGATTAATAATATTTTGTTCTTCTCTTGAATAATGAGATATGCCAAACTCATCTTTTGTAACTAAAATCGAGTTTTTGCCGTCAGTTGCTCCAGCAAAAACTGGCGAATGCGTTGTTAGAAAAAACTGTGAATCTTCCGAAATTCTAATAATGGAGTTTAAAAGATCTTGTTGTGCGGAGGGGTGTAGGTATGTTTCTGGCTCCTCAATAGCAAAAATTTGATTTTTTATGCTTTTCTTGTTTGCTAAATATTCAAAATACGCAACCATCAACAGTCTTTTAAAACCTGTGCCTTTGTGTGAAATTGGTACATCAAAATTTTGTCCCTCAAATTCCAAATTTAAGTCAAACTTTTTTAGTGATTTGGACCAATCAAAATCCGTTGTTGGGTTAAGTTTTTTAAGACCAGAAACGTTCTTTGTCATGTATTTTCTAATCTCTTCAAATTCAGTCGCCAAGTCTATTTTAAGACCTTTTTCGATTTCTGCAGTTTTTTCTTTGGCACTCTCAAAATATGCGGAAATGATCGGTTTAAATTGAGATTGAAAATTTGTTGCTTCGATATTTAAATCTTGCTCAGCGTCAAAAAGCGAATATTCAGGCAAGGTTATTTCGTAGGCTTTTTGAATATTTTTTAAAAAATCTCCAAGTTCGTGGTAAATATCCGCTTTGTCATTACCTGTAAGTATCGTTTTAATTTGTTCAATTCGGATTATGTTTTTCTTGCCTCTTCCTGATTTATTAGGCTCTTCTCCAAGATCAGAAATAATTTGGTTTAAGTCTTGCTCCTTTTTATTCCAAAGATCTTGATACTTTTCTTCAGTAAAATCATATGATAAGTAATATTCAGCAGGTTTTGCCTTGCCGTTGACTACAGAAAACTCTTTTTTGATTGTAACCAGTTTTTTACTATCTAAGGCAAGGTCATCAATTTCAACTGACGGCTCAAAAGATAATTCTATTGAGGTAATGTCATCGTCTTGCTTACCCTTAAAAACATCTTTTGTATCAAATTTTTTTACATCAAAAAAACATTCTACAGCTCTAAGAATTGCCGATTTGCCGGCATCATTTTTTCCGACAAAAGTATTTAAATTAGAAATCTCTAAATTTTCCAATTTATCTATGCCTCGAAAATTTCGAATTGTAAGATATCTTAATCTCATAATTATATTTCCAATAAATCCCAATTAGAAAAGTCGTCAGGGCTAAGCTCTGCTCCTTGCCCTTTGTAGCACATCCAGCGACCAGAAAAATCTCGGGAGTTTGTGTTTGCCACAATTCCGCCGGAAATGTTTTTGTGCTTTTTTATATATTCCTGCAAACCATCGCTTTTTTCTCGTGCGTCTTTGATTGTGTTTCCGCTTTTCGTATCAAATAAGCCAGTTTTTCCGTCTTTAAATTTCACAATAAAATCAACATAAAAAGGTTTTTGTTCGTCATTCTCGGTGTATGGCACGGCAAAAAATGTAGCGTCTCGGTCGCCGTTTTTAAACCACCATTCAATTTGATCTGATTTTTCAAGGAATTTGATAAATGCTTCTTCGGTTTTCCATTTGTTATCATAATAAAACGGCCTTATTGCTGATAAATCGGTTTTAAACTCCGTGAAGTTTCCGCCAAAGTTCAACATTTCAGGCAATTCCCAATCGGGTGATTTTTGTAGTTCAGCTTCTCGTTTTTGAGTTTCGGCAATGTATTTTTCTTTAGTGCTATCAATGACATTGATAAAATGCTGGCTATTTTTCGGGCTTAAAACGATATTGATTATTTCAGCAAAGCGGTCTGTGTATTCCATTCCAAGACGCATTCTAAAAAAGTAGTAAATTGCTTCTTTTAGTCTGCCGATTGAGCGATCTTCGGGATAAAAAGGCGATAGATTATTTTTAACAAAAAAGTCATAGAGCTTTTGTAAATCAGCTTCATTTTCGGTGTTGATTTTGGCTTCGCCTTTGATTTCCTCGTTTGCCAATTTATCAACGCCTTCTGCTTCATAATCTGAAATTAAAGATAGTTCCAGTTTTTGCCCTTTGGTTTCAATTTTCTTTTCGAGGTCGTATTTTTTAGCCTCATCTAAAAAGATATTGATAAACTTCGGGCTTAAACGAGTTTTCTCTCTTTGGCGTAAGCGATAAACTGATTCCAGTTTGATCGGTTTGTATTTTTCAAGTCTTTGACTGGTATATATCGTTACATAGCTCCTTGCCATGTCTTCCTTAATTTCAATATCAGTAAGGTTTGTAAACACAAAGCCGTGATTCAAGATTTCCTGTTTGTAGTGTCCTGTGTCGGGTTCGGGCATACGCATAATTCGCCCGACTGTTTGGACCGAAAATGTAAGACTTTTCCAATCCCTGAAAAGCACCAGCACTTGAGCGCGAGGGCAATCCCAACCTAAAGCGATTGCTTGCTTAAAAATCAAAACTTCGGTTTCGTGATTATTTTTTGCTATGTTTTCGAGATTTTCTTTTTCTTCCGATAAGTAAATCGCTAGCTTGCCGTTTTCTGTCGTCATTTTGTATTTATCTTTTAAAATACGCACAACATCATTTTTAACTTGATCTTCCGCTTGTGTTTTACGATCGGGTAATTGAATAAGCAAAAGCGGATTTATATCAATTCCTGCTTCTTTGTACGCCTTTGCGATTTCTGCTCGTTTCTTTATGCCTTCTTCTAGTACCATTGCATCTGTTCCGTCCGCAAGCGTGGTTTTCAAGCTATCACCTGATAAAACATTTTTGAAATTTGGATTAAGAATGACTGATTTTTTAATCATTCCTTCTAGTTTTACATCTTCCAAAGGCACGGAAACAATCTCGTCAGGGTTCGAAATAACAGGCGTAGCGGAAACCTCAATCGTCAATCTCGGTGCAATGTCGGAAATTAAATCTTGCGAAATTTCGCTTGTTGCGTGGTGGTGGCTCTCATCAATAATCAAAACGATTTCTCGTCCTTCTTCTTTTGTATTCTCAACAATCTTGCCGAGATAAAATTCCTTCTCGTTTTCTTTTACAATCGTGTTTTTGTCTTTTTTGTTTATGCTTTCCCAATTCAAAAACAAAATTTCATTTTCACCAATTTGTTTGTCGGTCAAATCTTCAAAGTCGGAACATTCCAAAGCCCTTGTATCTTCATAATATTTTTCCAGCTTTTCCTTGCTTTGTGTATGCAGTTTTCTTGGAGCAGTCCAAATAAACGAAAGAGGAGTTTTAATTTCCTTATCGTCAATAAGTTGCTTCAAAAATTCCGCCGTCATTATGGTTTTGCCTGATCCAGTCGGAGCTTTGAAAATAACTTTCTTCTCGCCACTTTGAGCCAGCAATTCCTTGCTTCTGGTGAGAAGTTTTTTTATTGCCGTATTTTGATAGTCTTTTAGTTGCATAGTTTTTCCAATTATTTAAATATTCTGCGATAAACTCGAAGTATCGCTTCCGGTATTGGTGATAATTTTACTTTTTTCTTCATATCTTCAAACTCTTCGTCAAAGGTGTCATCGCCGAGCGAGAAAATATAAAGACTGAATTTGCCGTCAATTTTGGTAATTACTTTTTTAAAGTCGTCTATCGCTTGATGATCAAAAACAATTCCAGTATATCGCTTCTTGTTTCGGAAAATCTTATATTGCTTTGTTGATTTTACTTCTTCAAAAGTATCTTCTTTTACGCAAAGCATTTCCGTTGCTTTTTCGGTGAGGGCAATTTTGTTTTTGTCTGTTGGATCGGCGGGAACAAATGAGGTTTTGAAGTATTTAAGATTTCCGCCCAATCCTTCTTTTTTGCCATTGGATTTTTTAATGCCATATAAACGCAATGTATTATCTTCAATTTTAACTTCTAACTTGTCATAACTGGACTTGTTGTTTTCTTTAGCTTTTTCTAGATCGTCTAAAACAATATCTATGTCAGCTAAAACTTTTTCGCTTAATTTTTGCTCAAATACAACAATTTTTTCTTGCCCAGAAAATTTATATCCACTAATTACATTTTTAATTCTAGTGTGGGTAATTTCTTCTGCAATGTTATTTTCATTATTTGTGCAGATAATAAATTTCCTATTACCTTTATCTCTTTTGTTCAACTCTAAAACAGCTTGTCCTGTTGTACCCGATCCAGCAAAAAAATCTAATACCACACAATTCTTTTTATCACTCATTGCTTGAATAGATTGCAAAACTGCTGCAGGTGCTTTGGGATATTGAAATAATTCACGCTCACCTAAAATATTATCTAAAATTTTTGTGCCGTAATCACTTGCTGAAAATTCAGGATCAGTCCACAATGATTGTGTCATTTTCCCATCTAATCCACCTCTGAATTTAAAGTAGATTTGATAATCATTTTTTGTATGCTTAACAATAAGATCGCCACTTTCATACATCTGATCAATTACATCCTTTGATCGTCTCTAAATCCTTTTTTCACCACGGCTATCAATAGGAAGGATTTCAATATCCAATTTATTGATTGAGCTTACTTTGCCAGTTTTCGAATCTAAATATATTGGATAATATCGATCGGATAACTTGCCTTTTTTGTTGACGGCATTACTATCAACGCCCTGTTTTCTTAAATTAACTGGTAAATACCAACTTCCGTCATCATCCTGTTTGTAATTGTGGGTTTTTTCTGAGGGGTCAACGCTTAATTTTTTAATAAATGATTTCTGTGATTTGCCAAAAAAAACAGCATACTCATGTGTTAGCGACACTTTACGTTTCGTCATTCTTCCTTTTGGATTATTCCTTATTGCAACTGTTCCTAAATGATTAAATTCTCCAAATATTTCCTCTGCAAGCAGCCAAAGGCGAGGCATTTCATAATCATCTATGGTAATGCAAATAATTCCATCGGGACTTAGAAGATTTTTAGCAATATTTAAGCGATGGCTAATGAAAGAAATCCATTTTGTGTGTCTATATGGATCTTCACCGTCAACATAGTCATTGTTATATTTCCAATCTTTTGCGCCCGTGTTATAGGGCGGATCAATATAAATGACATCAATTTTACCTTTGTGCGTGTAATTTAAAACAGAAAGAGCGTGATAATTATCGCCCTCAATCAATAAATTTACCGGCTTGTCCGGGTCGGTAATAATCTCTTTGCTTTTTACTTCTTCCAAAACCGGCAATTCAGTTTTGCATTGCTCAACAACATTTTCCGGCTTATCTTCCCAAACAAGCCCATATTTTTTGCGCTTGCGAAGTTGCTCAATCTCTTTGATTAAGTCTTTTCTGTCCCAATTTGTATAATCTTTTTTTGCCATAGTTTGCTATCCAAGTTAAGTATTTGTATTGTATTCGTTTTCCCCTTATAAATAAATCGTTTTCGCAGCGGAGCGGAGAAAACACCTTATATTCCCCTCTATAATAAATAAAAAAACAAATTTATTCCCCTTTTTAAAAAGCCTGTCAAAATTCCTTATAAAAAGAAAAATATTTTTTGAATTGCGTATAACGTTAAGAGTATCCGAAGTTTTTCTGTAGCGTAGCGAAAGAAAAATTTGGGCGGAGGCTTTCGGAAAAGCCGTAGCCGGATACTCGTTGTTGTGCGATGTGCATGTTTTCCTTTTGCTCGCCTTGAAGGTGAGTGGCTCAAAAAAAGAATTCAATTTTGTTTTTCCGTTTTGGATTTTGGGCAGAGGGGTCAGAGGTGAATGCCCAAAATTCAAAACTCCTTATTGGTTTTTCTTTGCAATAATCTGGTTAGCCGCATAAATGCCAGTAATAAACGAATCTTCAATTCCGCAAACATTATGATCTCCGATCAAATAACAATTATCCGCTATTTTACTATCCCAAAGGACATTTCCTTCTAGATTAAACGCAGGTTTCCAATATTTTGTTTCTAGAATTTTGAAATCATAAAAATATTTACTGAAATCAGGTTTAGGGTTTTTCGAATAAAACAAACATGAATAATCGGGCATAAATGCTATCGCCAACATATCATTTTCATCGGAAAATAAATTACAGAAACCCTTGCACCACTTTTCTTGTACTTGCCCAGCAATATGAAACATATGAGCGTCAACAGCTCCTTTAATTTCTTTCAAGTTAAGAAGTTTTTTTGAAACATGTGGCGGAGTTGCTACGATAATATTTTTAGCTTTATATGTTTCACTCGGAGTTTTTAGAATATAGAAATCGCCTTCTTTTTTTAGACTATCTACAACGTCATCAATGATATGGTTTTTGAAATCCTTTGTGATTTTATTTTTATCTAACACAAATTCATAAATCGAGGTGATAAGTGGCAGAGAAAATTGCAGAAATGTAAATGTGTTAAGCTTTTCAACTTTTGTAAAAGTTGTGCCATGTAAAATTTCCTCCATATATTGGCACACAACATCACTAATTTTATTTTCTTTAATAAATTTCGCAGCGTTTGTTTCGTATATTCTGGTTAGATAAGGATTGTTTCTAATTGCTTCTGCTTGTGAAATAGTGCAACAATCCTTTTTGAATTTTCCGTAATGCTTTTTGAATTTACGCAAAATTATAGCAAAACGAATAACTTGCGGAATATATTTAATAAACGATTTTTGAAGAATTGAATATCCCTTGCCTCGTTTATGAAAAATTAATTCTGATGGTTTGATCTTACGTCCGATTTTTGCAAATTCTTTGGTGTGGGTATAAATGTCCATGACATAGTAAGCTCCATATTGAATATTGCCGTTCTTGGACGAATGAATTCGTCCGCCGATATCATCAGAAATCAGCTTAAAATCAATGTTGTGTTTTTTGAGGTGATGAGCCGCACTTAAGCCAGATATTCCACCACCAATAATAATTACATCAGTTTTTGTATCCATATTCTAAAATAAATAATTTTTTCTGCCCCTTAAAGGCAGAAAAACACCATATTCCCCCTCTTTAAATAAATTAAAAAACAAAATTGAATTCTTTTTTTGAGCAAGGGCGTTAGCCCAAAAGGAAAACATGCATTTCGTACAACTCGTTTATATGCGAATATTTTTTCGTATAAATGATTAAATATTGTATTAAATACGATGGTTTGCTAAAATATAGATATAATATTTTTTAATAGTCTTATTTTAACAAAGATTTTATGCGACTACAAGAGTTGTTTGATAAAATTAAAGATGAAATGAAATTGCGTAATTTTAGTCAAAAAACAATCAAAGCTTATTCGGGCTGTCTAGGTAACTATTTCAGATATATTAAGACGATTAAAAAAGAACCGGAAATCGAAATTATAAAAGAATATTTATTAAAAAAGCAGCGTGCGGGACAATCTTCTCGAACTATAAATCTACACTTGCAAGCAATAAAATATTTCTATCGCGAGATCTATAAATCCAAGACTGATATTGATATTAAGCTTGCAAAAACCGCCGGCAAACTTCCCGTAGTTTTATCTCGGGCCGAAATTGATAAAATTATTGCCAAGATTGACAATCAAAAGCATAAAATGATAGTGGCTTTGGCTTACGGATGCGGGTTGCGAGTAAGCGAGGCGGTTAATCTAAAAATTAAAGATATTGATTTGGATGAATTACTGATTCATATCAAGGGTGCTAAAGGGAATAAGGACCGCGTAACAATTTTTCCCAAAAAATTGAAAGAGAATATAAAGATTATGATGATTGATAAAAAAGGAGTCGATTATTTATTTGAAAGTCAGATGGGTGGTAAATTAACAGAGCGTTCGGCCCAAAAAATTTTTGAAAATGCCTTGAGGAAAACAGAAATAAAAAAGGAAGCCACCTTCCACTGTCTCCGCCATAGTTTTGCGACACATCTTTTGGAAAATGGCATAGATGTCCGCTATGTACAAGAGTTGTTGGGTCATGCTAATATTAGAACGACCCAGATATATACAAAAGTAACAAATCCGGCGATAAAAAATATCAAAAGTCCCCTGGATTAAGTTTATCTTGAAAAATTTTTAAAGTCAGAAGAAAACACATGTTTATAAAAAAAATAGGAATAGATTTGGGAACGGCCAATGTGGTGGTTTTCATTCCCAATAAAGGAATTGTCGTTAACGAGCCGTCAGTGGTGGCGGTTTCGCTTTTGGATAATAAGGTTTTAGCCGTTGGCAATGAGGCCAAGGAAATGGTGGGACGTACGCCCGATACGATTGTGGCCACCAGACCGCTCAAGGACGGAGTAATTGCTGATTATCGGGTGACCGAAGCGATGCTTCGATATTTTATCGGCAAGGTTAGCGGTAGATTCAGATTTTTTCGGCCGGAGGTGATGATCTCGGTTCCGGCCGGCATTACTTCCACCGAAAAAAGAGCGGCTATCGACGCTACCATCAAAGCCGGCGCCAAAGCGGCCTATGTAGTTAAGGAGCCGATTTTGGCGGCGATCGGAGCGGAGATTCCGATTCATGAACCGCAAGGCAGTATGATTATCAATATCGGCGGAGGAACCAGTGAGGTGGCGGTTATATCTTTGGGCGGAATTGTCTCGGCTACCAGCGCGCGAGTCGGGGGAAATAAGTTCGATAAAGCTATCGCCGATTATATCAAGCGAAAACACGGCTTGGCAATCGGAGACAGAACGGCGGAAAATATCAAGATCAAAATCGGCTCCGCCTTGGCGCAGGTCAAAGAGGATTATATGGATATCAAGGGTCGGGATTTGTCAGGCAGGTTGCCCAAGATTGTCAGAATTTCTTCCAATGAAGTAACAGAAGCGTTGCAAGACGAGTTGAGAGATGTTATTAACGCTATCAAAAAAGTTTTGCAAGACACTCCGCCCGAGTTGGCGGCCGACATAATGGATAAAGGGATGATTCTTTCGGGAGGAGGAGCTTTGCTTAGGAATTTGGATAAACTTATTTCTAAAACAATAGACGTGCCTTGCTACGTGGCGGACGATCCTCTTTTTTGTGTGGCCAGGGGAACCGGCAAGGCTTTGGATAATTTGGAGATTTACAAAAAAACTTTAATCAGTTCTAAATAAGGGAATAGATGAAAATAGGCATCGATGCTTCGCGAGCATTTATCAAAAACAGGACCGGGATAGAGGAATACAGTTTTCAGGTTATAAGTCATTTGAAAAAAGAGTTGGCGGGTTTGGAGGTGTTTTTGTATACTCGTCCCAAAACCGGTAAATTGGTTAAAAAATTAAAAATTCCCGCCAAATGGAAGGTGCGGGAAATAAAGTGGCCCAGATTTTGGACTCAAATCGGCTTATCTTTGGAAATGATCCTCCGTCCGGTGGATGTTCTTTTTATTCCGGCTCACACCGTGCCGATTGTGCACCCCTCCGGCTGGTTGATGAAAATTTGCAACTATTTTTGGGGAGAAAAAAGGAAATTTAAAACGGTGGTGACTATCCACGGTTTGGAATATGAGTTTTTGCCCGAAGCGTATTCTTTGTGGGAGAGAATTTATATGCGGACAGTAATAAAAAAATCCTGCCAATGGGCGGATAAAATTATTTCCGTTTCTCAAAATACCAAAAAAGATTTGGTGCGACTTTATAAAATTCCCGCCCACAAAATCGAGGTTATCTACGAGGGATATTTTTTTGAGAAATCGGAACAAGAATCCAATGGTCGGAAAAAAAGAATTTTAAAAAAATACCAATTGGAAAATTTAAAATATTTGTTGTTTCTAGGGAGAATCGAGGAGCGTAAAAATTTGATTCGCATTATCAAAGCTTTTGAAATTTTGAAAGAAAAATACCAAATTGAGCATAAACTTCTTTTGGCGGGCGGATTGGGTTACGGTTACAATAAAATTGTCAAATACATAGAGGAAAGTTTTTGTAAAAAAGATATTTATTTGTCGGGGTTTGTGGAGGATCGGGAAAAGCGGGAAATTTTAAAAAACGCCGATGTTTTTCTTTTTCCGACTTTGTACGAGGGTTTTGGTCTGCCGATTATCGAGGCTCAAAGTTTGGGAGTGCCGATTGTCGCTTCCAATAATTCCTCTATTCCGGAGATAATCGGGACAAAAATAAAACCCTATCTGGTTAATCCTCAAAATCCCGAAGAGATCGCTGATTCGGTTTTTAGGATTTTAAACAATAAAAAAGTCAGAGAAAAATTAGTTAAGCCGGGTCTGGAGAATGTTAAACGATTTTCTTGGGATGATTGCGCCGCCAAGATAGCCGAGGTTTTGCGAGGGTAGATTTTTTTGCCTTATTTTTTGGGATAAATTTAAATTTTTTAGAGCAGTTAAGAAATTGAAAAAGTTAATAAATTAAAATTAAAAATATGTACAGTATGATATTGTGCGGCGGGTCGGGGACGCGCCTTTGGCCGCTAAGCAGAAAAAATTATCCCAAGCAGTTTTTAAATCTTTACAGTGACAAATCTTTATTGCAGGAAACTTTTTTGCGGATGAAAAAAATAATGCCGGCGGAAAATATAATCTTGATTTCCAATGAGAAAAATTTTTTTAACGTTTACAATCAAATCAAAGAAATTTGTAAGGATTTCAATCGGGAGCAGATTTTAATCGAACCGGAAAGTTTAAATACCGCCCCGGCAATAGCTTACGGAATGAAACATCTTTATGAAAAGGTGGGGGTAAAAGACTCCACTCCGGTGATAATTCTGCCTGCCGATCATTTTATCGGAAAAAATAAGGAATATATAACTTTAGTTAAAAAGGCTTTGCGGGGAGTGGGGGATAATATCGGAACAATCGGTATCACTCCGCTTAAGCCGGAAACCGGATACGGTTATATCAAAAAAGGAGTGAAGGTAAAAAATTATTTTAAAGTGGACGAGTTTAAAGAAAAACCGGACAAAAAAACCGCTCAGCAATATTTGGAGTCAAAAAAATATGTTTGGAATTCCGGAATGTATTTGTTTAATTATCGGACTTTTTCGGGAGAAATGAAAAAATATGCTCCGCAGATAGCCGAACTGATGGAGGAAAAAGAAAGCGATTTTTTGAAAAAATTCAAAAAGATGCCGGCGGTTTCAATTGATTACGCCTTGAGCGAAAAATCCCAAAAGGTGGTTGTTTTTGAGGGGGAATTCGGCTGGAGCGATATCGGCTCTTTCGATAGCTTGGCGGACTTGCTTTTAAAAAAGAAGGACCGGCAAAAAAATCATGTCAAAATCGATTCCGAAAATATTTTTATTCACAGTGAGAGTAATAAATTAATCGCCACTTTGGGTGTAAAGGATTTGATAGTGATAGAAAATAATGATAGCATCTTGATTCAAAAAAGGGGGGAGAGTGAAAGAGTCAAGGAGGTGGTGGATTTTTTGAAAAGCAAGAAAATGAAAGAAGTGGATAATAACGTTATCGTTTATCGTCCTTGGGGCAAATACGAGGTTTTGATCGACGGGACGCATCACAAAGTGCGGAAACTGACAATTTATCCGGGAGAGTTTTTAAACAAGCAAATGCATCATCACCGAGTGGAGCATTGGGTGGTTATCAAAGGTTCGGCTAAAATAATCAAAGGAGAAGAGGAAATTTTTTTGGGCAAGGATGAAAGTATTTTTATCCCGCACTCTACCAAACATCAGTTGGGTAATCCCGGCAAGATGAATCTGGAAATTATCGAAGTGCAAACCGGAAATTATTTTAAGGATGACGATATTATTAATTTTTGATAATATTTTTTGAATTTCATTTTAAGTCTGCTATGATTAAAATATGAAAATAAAAAACAAAAATTTAACTTGGATTTTTTTGCTTGGATTATTTTTGCCGGAGTTGGTTTGGGGTGCGCCGGTTATTGAAAGTATAAACGGGACATTAGGCAATGGTCAGAGTATAGCGGTTTACGGAAGTGGCTTTGGGCTCAAGAATCAAGCCCGACCGCAATTGTGGGATACGGTGGATAATCAGGCAACTTACCAGGCCCTGATGGACGGGGATACTATTCTTTCCGGCGGAGCCAATCCTTGGCCCGAAAATCAAAACGGATTATTTAAACTGGAGTCGACGGATCCGCAGAGGAATAGTTTCGGTGGTGAATCTTACAAAGGGACGGGAATGGGAATGAAGTTTAACAATAAGACAATCACCAATACCGGTAAAATATATTTGGCTTGGTGGCTTAAGCCGAGCATTGATCCCAATACCGAGACGACAGAGGGACATAGTTCTAAATTTGTGAGACTCAGCAACTCGGCCGATCCGGTCAATAGAACCTTTTCTTGGACTCAGATGAATAATTATGTTTACAGAACCGACGAGGGTTACTGTCAACAAAGCGGAGGAACTTATTGGGACAGCTGGCCGGGAGCGGTCAATCAATGGAATTTCCAAGAAGTTTATCTGGATGGAATAAATAGGATCTATGAAATTTCCATCAATGGAAATTCTTTGCGAAACGGAGTATGGAATCTTTGCAATTCTTTTGATTTCGACGAAGTTTGGAGTCTAGGTTGGGATTCGGGAGGGACAGAGCCTCTTAGTATGACAATTTGGATGGATGATATTTATTTGGACAATACTCCGCAACGGGCTATGCTCTGCTCCGGCTCTTCTTGGTCGAGTCGGGGGAATTGCGAAACCCAGATTCCTTCCGGTTGGAGCAGTAATTCGATAAATTTAACTTTTTATCAGGGTTCTTTTTCTTTAAGCGAACAAGCTTATCTTTATGTTGTGGATGAAACCGGTAATGCCAACACCAGCGGTTATCCGCTCACTATCGGCACCACCGTCAGCGGAACGGGATCAAGTTTGAGCAGTCCGACAGGACTAGCGGTTTTTTGATGTTTCAAATACTTATTGCATAAATCTTTTCAGCTTAAGTGTGATAAATTTAATTTATGCCAAAACAAAATTTAAAAATATTTTTTATTATAATTACTTTTTTTATAAATGTTAGTTGTGCTAGTGCAATAATTACAGTTAGTGAGGATTTCAACGATCAGAATGTTGGGTATCCAATACAAATATATCAAATCGGAGGATATTGCACCTCGGGCTGTAGCTATGTGAATGAAGTTTATCATGGGGCTAACGGGTATGCTTTGAAGGGGGACCACGCTGGTGATGACGAGCTGAGAATGAGTTATTCAGATTTAGATACGCATTTGGTTGAGGGTTTGTATTTTAGATACTGAGTTTATTATGATCAAGATTATCTATGGCCGGGGGATGAGAGTATTTTTGAAAATGTAAAAATTTTAAAATTTGGAGGAAGCGGGGCTAATATTGAATTCGTATACAAAGATAGCTATGGAGGTGGGCCCGCAACAGTTCAATTGTATTGGATTGGGAGTGATGGCACCGTTATTGGAAATGGCACAGGAACCGGATCGACAACATTAGGCTCTCGTTTAGATAACGGCGAGTGGCATAAGATTGAAATTTATATGAAATTAGGAACATCTTATCTTGAGCAATCAATACATCTGCAAATAGATGATTATGATGTATATCAAGATGCAGGAGAAGGTGTTAACTTCTTACTGCCAGCTTCGCTATATATCGACTGTACTCAATTTGCTTCAATAAGGGCAACTAATCGCCCTCCTTTTGAAAGAGGTTATTATTATTTTGATGATGTAACTATTGTTTATAATGAGGGCGATTTATGTGATAATGAGCCAATTGAGCCAGTTAGTATTGATTTAATTCCCCCTCTTAGCCCAACTGGTTTAGGCGTGTTATAACTATGGAAAAAAAATTAAAAATTATTTTTAGTATAGTTATTTTTTTGGTATGGCCAAGCTTTTCTTTGGGTGCGCCAAGTATTAGCGGGGTGAGCGGAGAGTTATCTCACGGCCAAGTCATCACAATAAGCGGAGTTGATTTTGGATCAAAGTCTCAAGCTACTCCGGTGGTTTGGGATGATTTTGAATCTGGAATAGTTGGACAAAATTCAGTTACTCCAGCAATTGGATCTAATTGGTATAATGGAGGCAATGTTTTTTATGAAGGTGAAATTTTAAGAGAAGGAAGCTCTAAAAGTACTCGACATGATTTTACAACTGAGGGGGTTTATAATGCGGCTTTAACAAAAAATGGTGGTCCATGGGGCGAGTTATATATTTCCTTTTTTTACAGAACTGATTATGGAAACTTAAATGCTTATTATGAAGATCCTTGTCGTAATTATAAAGTTTTTAGAATGGAGGGAGATAATGGTTTGAAGTCCGGAGATCAAGGAGAAGGTGTGCCATTAATTTCTTATGAAAAAAGAGCTTCTACAACTGGAATTGGATTATTTGAAACAGCTTTAAGGGCGCAATATGAACCAGTGACTTATTCAGGCACTTTCTATGGAGGTGATCATCCAAGGTCACCTATAGGTTGGGCAAATCAAGAATGGCATCGAGTTGAGCTTTATGTGAATGTTCTTGACGGAAAAAAAGAATTTAGAATGTGGGAAGATAGTTTAGAAAATACTCCCTTAAAAACTTCAGATGGCTGGCTGGAAACCTTTTATCCTTATATGGGTGAAGATAATTCTCGCTTCAATGAATTACACTTCGGAATTTATTTTTCTAGGGACAATGGAGCTTCTGCTTATACTTATATGGATGATATTTATGTTGATGAGACTATCGCTCATATAGAAATTGGCAATGCGCCTAATTATGATGCATGCACCCATCGAGAAATACAGATTCCTTCCGCCTGGTCCGCTAATTCGATTACTGCGACAATCAATCAAGGATCTTTTTCTAATGGAGCCATGGCTTATTTATATGTAGTCGATGCTAATGGTGAAGTAAATGCTGATGGTTTTCCAATAGTGATAAATTCTTCTGATGCGATTGCACCATCTAATCCAACTGGATTAATTATATTATGATTTTTTTATGAGTAATTTTTTTAAAATGATAATATTTTTTATTGCAATTATTTTTTATAATAATGCTAGTGCTAGTGAAAAAATATCCGAACAAAATTTTGAAAATGATGATTGGGAAAATCAGTTTACTGGTAGTACAACTTGGTCAGGGAAAGTTCTAAGGACAAATAGTAATGCAATGAATGGATATAGTATAAGAGGAAATCAAAAAAATGGAGTAATTGATCCTATAACAGGCGGTAGTGGTATGGGGAACTATCTTTTGGACTGGCGTGGAAATGGAGATTTGGTTAATTTAACTCCAAATGAGATGTACTTTAGTTATTGGTTTAGACACGATGACTATAATTGGAATGATTTAGGGAATGGAAAATTATTTTATTTTGTAGATTCTCAATATTCAATAGGCGCAATGTATTATGCACAACAACTGCAAGAGGGTAGAGATACGCTTAGGATAACTTATGCTAATGGGGGATATAGTAGTACATGGGCTCAATTAGAACAAAATTGGGGATATAGTTCATTACAATTGGGAAATGAAAATGTTACTGGAAAAATGGCTCAGTGGAGACATTTTGAGTATTATATAAATTATCAAGAACATTACTTTACACAATGGATCGATGGGTATTTACTTAAACCTACTAACGGAAGGTATTCTGATGGAAAAATTTATTATGATCCAGGCCTTGATATACACTGGCAAGGTTTTCAACTTTTCTATGCTGCATATGATGTTGATGTTGCCAATTCTACAGATGGAATTAGTGGCTACGCTGCCGGATGGCAGATAGATGATCTGGAAATTTGGAACGGTATGCCTGTTGATGATATGTCAGCTCCTTATTCTCCACAAGGATTAAATGTTTTATAATTCAATTATGAAAAATAAAATAAAAATTATTTTTAGTATAGTTATTTTTTTGGTATGGCCAAATTTTTCTTTGAGTGCGCCAAGTATTAGCGGGGTAAGTGGTACGGTTAGCGATGGAGAAAGTGTGACAATTTCTGGTAGTAGTTTTGGGACGAAATTTCCAGCAAGTCCACAGTTGTGGGTTCCTTTTGATTCCAATAAAAATTCATCTTTATTGGGTGTTGTTACCTCTTGGAGAGTTAGTGATGCGGGAATAATTTATTCTGCTGGGTCTGGTTGGAGCGGAGGTTCGGCGCAAATAATTAGTGATCCTCATTTAAGCTCGTTGTTAGCTGCTACATTTTCAGATTTTAACTTTAATGATTCTGGGCAAAAATTTTATATTCATCGTCGAGCTAAACGATTATTTGATACTACGGCTATGGGTGGAAATGGTGGTTTAAAATCTATGAAGTTTGATTATAATGAATCTTATCAAGACAATGTGGTTTTAAATTTAAGTACTTGTCAATATAACTCACAAAATTATTCCGGTGATTCATATTATTATCTCAATTCTTTTAATACCAATAATCCTAATTGGGTTACTGAAGAAACATTTGGACAATCAAATATTATTTCTAACGAAGGAGCTAAATTGGACTTTTATGAAAATTATAATTTAAGAGGCTCTAGTCCAAATCCTAATTGGATTACTTTATGGGTTACGGGTACGCAACCATTTAATACTATTTCTTTTTGGCGTTATGCCTCAAGCTCTCCTATGACTGCGGGTGAGGCTCCAGAGTTTTGGGATGATCTCTATGTTGATAATACTTGGGCCAGAATAATAGTGAGTAATGCTTCTACCTTGAGTGCCTCAACTCATCGGGAAATTCAAATTCCCTCTGCTTGGTCTGCTAATTCAATTACGGCAACAATTAATCAAGGATCTTTTTCTAATGGAGCCATAGCTTATTTATATGTAGTCGATGCTAATGGTGAAGTAAATGTTGATGGTTTTCCAATAATAATTAATTTTTCTGATGCAATTGCTCCTAATGCCCCGATAGGATTAGGTGTGTTATAATTTAATTATGTTAAAACAAAATTTAAAAATATTCCTAATCTTATTTCTTGTGCTAGGATTTTTAGTAAAGAATTCTTCAGCCGAAGTATTGCTAAGTGATGGTTTTGAAAGTGGATTAGGGAATTGGTCTCTTTCTGACCCAGCTATTCATTGGCAAAGTGGTGATTTTGCTCATACGGGGAATTATTCTCATAAAGTTCAAGATATTGGGAGCTTAGGGGAGATTGCCACTTACAATTTTACTTCTCCTTCAAATAAAAAAATATATCTTTCCTTTTGGTGGCTACTTGACGGAGCGACTGATACTGGGGGAAAGTTGGGGAGATTTGTAGCTGGAGGAACCAATGCTCAATTTGAGATTTGGTGGACCAATGAATCGCATTCAATAGTTGTGCATCATTACGACACTACTGAGGAGTTTCCAGAATGTAATGTAGGAGTAAGTAGAGTCCATTATGCAAATGTGGATATTTTTGATAATAACTGGCATCACTTTGAAACTTTTATTGAATACAATACTCCAGGGGTCAATGATGGTGTTTTGAGAGTCTGGGTGGACAGACCAGAGAGCGCATCTTTTGGTGATAGTGCTTATTTAAAGGTTAATGATAATGATGTCCGGTTTATAAATACTGGAGTTTGCGAGCTTTATTACTCAGTCCTACGTTTACCAACTAACCTTGATGCCAGAATGCAACCCGGATATTTGTATTATGATGATGTTGAATTGGCAGATGAATTGCCCAGTCTGGATGTCACACCTCCTTCCGCTCCGGTGGGTTTGAATATAATATAGCGATATAAATCTATGTGCCTAGCTTTTCCAGGAAAAATTAAAAAAATCAAGGGTCAAAATGCAGTGGTGGATTTTGATGGAATAGAAAAGGAAATAAATATTTCTCTAGTTAGTGATGTTAAAAAAGGAGATTTTGTTATCGTGCACGCCGGTTTTGCGATTGAGAAAGTGAGTCAGGAAAATAAAGATGAAATGGATGATATGTTGAAAAGTTTATAATATTCTAATTACTGAAAATGTTGTAATTTTTTTTGGATGTCATTTCGACCGAATATATTTTTGCCTGCCGGCCCGCTTCGCCAAAGCTCCATCGAGGTGAGTAGGCAGGTACTCAAAAATATAGAAGTGGAGAAATCTAAAATATTAAGTCCAAGGGTGTTCTTTTGATTATGCAAGATTTAGTTGAAAAAATAAATAAATTGGCCAAGGAAATTGGACGAGGGGTACGATTGATGGAGGTTTGCGGAACTCATACGCAAGCGATTAGTCGTTACGGGATTCGCGAGATTTTACCCAAAAATATAAAGTTAATAACTGGACCAGGGTGTCCAGTATGTGTCACTGCCCAAAAAGATATCGATGCTATTGTGAGTTTGGCTTTGGCGGGAATCCCTGTGGCGACTTACGGGGACTTGCTGAGGGTGCCGGGATATTTTGGCAGCTTGGATCAGGCAAGAGAAAAAGGGGTTCGGGTTTTTGATGTTTATTCTGTAGCGGATGCTCTTGAATTGCAAAAAAAATATCCGGAGCTGGTTTTTTTTGGCTTGGGGTTTGAAACTACTGCGCCGATGACCGCTTGGGGAATTCAAAAAGGACTAAATGTTTATAGTGCTCACAAAGTTTTTTTGCCGGCCATGGAGGCTTTGCTTAAAAGTAAAGAAATAAAAATCGACGGTTTTATCGATCCGGGGCATGTGAGTGTGGTAATCGGTGATAAACCTTATGCAAGATTAAAAATTCCTCAAGTAATTACCGGCTTTGAAGCGCGGGATGTGTTGGAGGGGATTTTTTTATTGCTTAATCAAATCAAAAGGAATGACTTGAAAGTACTCAACCAATATTCGCGAGTAGTAAGGGACGAGGGCAATAAAAAAATTCAAAAGATAATCCAAGAAGTTTTTGAAATTACCGATGGCGAGTGGCGGGGGTTTGGGATAATTCCGGGTTCCGGATTGAAAATCAGGGATAAATATAAGGAGTTTGATGCGCAAATAAGATATAAAAATATTTTTGACAAAGTGGATTTTTCCAAGTCCAAAGATCCGGCCGGTTGCAAATGTGGAGATGTAATCCGTGGTTTGACGGAGCCGAACAAATGTCCAATGTTTGGCAAATTTTGCACTCCGGAAAATCCGGTCGGACCCTGTATGGTTTCAGTGGAGGGAGCGTGCAATGTGGCATTTCGTTATAGAAAATAGAGCACGCGCAAATTGGATATTTGCACTATCTTGTATGAGTGATTATGTCATATATCCTTATATGGCATTTTGTGATAAAGTTAAATATGTAAGTGTAAGGATTGGTTATTGAAGCGGCGTGTTTAAAAATAGATATATTTGGAGTAAAGTGTTTTGTTAAAAAATTTTAATAAAAATAAAAATATGTCCAAGGTAAAACCTCACGAAATAGACAAAAAAGAAAAGAAGAGAGTGGTAAATGAAATGTTTGAGGTTATCGAGCGTCTCAAAACCAAGCAGGAGATAATCGACTTTATTTTGGGGTTATTTACAGCTAGCGAGGCGTTGATGATGGCTAGAAGGATTCAGGTTGCCAAGCTGATTTTGAGTAAGAAGAGTTATTCGGATATAAGAGAGGAGGTTGGAGCGAGTAGTCACACTATCCAGCGGGTCGATCAGTGGTTACATGATAACGAAGGTGAAAATATTTTTTGGTTGAAAAAATGTTTGGTGGGTAAGGATAAAAAAGAAAAAAAATCAAGAAGCTATTGCTGTTCGAACCCTTTGAATAAATACGCCCATCATCGATTTATTAAAGATTTATTCGGACTATAAATATTTTGCAAGTTTTGCCATATATCCTTATATGGCAATAAAAATAAATTTTAAAAAATTTTAAAAAGCTTGGAGGGATTAAGGGGGTGATGCTGGAAGAATAATAGTTGAATAATAATGCCGGAAGAATAATTTTTAAAAAGACTAGTGTGTTTGTCTTAAAAATAAGGGAGAGCTGGTTATTAGAAAAACTAAAGATACGGATTCTAAAAAGACGGAAGAAAGATTTTTTAGAAAGATGGAAAATATGATTTTTGGGAATATGGAAGATTTGATTTCCGGGGAGGTGCAGAATAGAGGTTTTTTGGAAAAATAGAAGGTATGATTTTTTAAAAGATTAATATTATGGAGCTTGATGTGGAAGAGTCGAATATTAAAAGATATTAACTATGAAAACACGGCAATATGATAATATAACCTTAGATATGGGAGGCGGAGGGCTGAAATCCGCAGAGATCATCTCGATTATCAGAAAAAATTTCCCCAAGTCTTCAAAGTGGAAAAATATTGAGGATGACGGGGCGGTTTTTAGTTTGCCTTTTAAACCTTTCCTCAACCCTCCCCTGAGTACAGAAGCGGGGGACTTGAAGTTGGTTTTTACCACCGACGCCTTTATTGTCGATCCGATTTTTTTCCCGGGAGGCGATATCGGCAAGATTGCGATGTGCGGAACAATCAATGATTTATCCGTAATGGGCGCCAAGCCGATCGGAATATCCTTGAGCTTGGTGATAGAAGAGGGTTTTCCGATAGAGGATTTAAAAAAAATAATGCAATCAATCGGAAGAATTTCGCGTGAAACGGGAGTGCCGATTGTAACTGGTGATACCAAGGTAACCGAAAAAGGAAAAATTGATAAACTGGAAATAACTACGGCGGGAATTGGTTTGGCTGAGAATATTATTTCCAACAGCGGAGCCCAAGCGGGAGATGTGATTATTTCTTCCGGCGACTTAGGGGAGCACACAGTGGCGCTTTTGGCTCAGCGGTTTAAATATAAAACCAAAATCAAAAGCGATTGCAAGCCTCTGAACGGAGAGCTTAAAAAAGCAGGAAGTTTTTTGAATGCTTGTAAGGATCCCACCCGAGGCGGTTTGGCGGCCAATCTCAATGAAATAGCCGATAAATCCAAGGTTAAAATAATTTTGGAAGAAAAGAGCTTGCCCTATAAAAAGGAAGTGGTGGCGGTGACGGAACTTCTGGGTTTGGATAAGTTTTCTTTGGCCTCAGAGGGGCGATTTATCGGTGCAGTTTCGGAAAAAAATGCGGATAAAGTTTTGAAAATTTTGAAGTTTTTCAATGCCGAAGCTCGAATAATCGGACGGGTTGAAAAAGGTCGAGGAGTTTTTGTCCGAACGGATTTGGGTAGTTTGAGAAAAATCGAATCTCCGCGAGGGAAGTTGATCCCGCGGATTTGTTGACAAAAATATTTTTTTGTGTTTTATTTAAAGTTAATCTGCTTAGTTTACCAAAAAATCTTAAAAAAAGGAGGTAATGTTTATGCTTAAAGCATCTTTTATTCTTTTGATAGCAACGATAATTCTTCTAGCTATTCCGCTGGCAATAGCAATTAACAGAATAAACGAAAAGCAGAAAAAGAAGGAGATGAATGAAATTTGACTTGACAGTTTTCGGCCGGAAGGGGCAAATAGCCCTTTCCGGCGCTATTGTTTTTTTGTCCGAAATCGTTTAAAATTAAGGGTATGAGAAAAATAAGAAAAAAAATCAGAATAATTTGGATAATTATTTCCGTTATCGCAGTTTTGTCAATGATTGGTTTTTTGATTCTGCCGGCTTTTACCGGATATTAAAATAAAATTTTAAAAATTATCTTCAATGCGCGTTGTTATTTCAATAGCAGTTTTTTTGATAATAGCCGGAGGGGTGGCTTTTTTTTCTGTTCCGGCGATTAAAGAGGCGCGACGTTCAAGAATGATTGAGGCGGAAATTGAAAATCTACGATCCGAAGCGGAAAAAATAAATTCGGAGAATAATTTTTTGCGGGAAAAAATCGAATATTTAAAATCCGATCATTTCAAGGAAAGTGTGGCCAAAGATCGACTAAATTTAAGGAATAAAGGAGAAAAAGTGGTAGTGGTTCAACCCAACGCGGAAAAAAAAGAAGATACCAAAAAAACGCTAGGCGAGGAAACGACTATGGAAAATTTCAGCACCGAAGAGGAAAAACCCAATTATAAAAAATGGTGGGAAATGATAATGAAATAAAAAATAGGGTTTTAAAAGATGAGCAAAGAAAAAGAATCAATTAAGAAGAAGATGAAAAAAATAAAATGGCCGACTTTGGTGGGAGGAATTTTTTTGTTTTTATTTTTAATCTCTTCGGCTTTGGTTATTGCAATTTATCGTTTCGAAGAATTTTTCGAGTTGCCGAAGTATTTTGATGAGCGGATTTTTCTGCCGGCGGTGATTATCGATAAAAAAGAGACTATTTCAATCGGGGAGATTAATAGTAATTTGGCCTCAATAAGGAGTTTTTATGAAAAGCAGGATTTTTCATCTTTGGGTATCCGAATCGATTTTAGCACCCAAGAAGGCCAAAAAAGACTCAAGATAAGAGAAAAGGAGCTTATTAATAAGATGATAGAAGATCGCATGATTGAAAAATTGTCTCATGAGCGAGGGATAGCGATTAGCGATAAAATGTTAAGTGAAAGATTTTTGCGGGAACTAAACGAATCCGGCAATGAAAAAGAAGTGAGAGAAAGTTTAAGAGAGCTTTATGGTTGGTCACTGGAAGATTTCAAAAATAAGGTGGTGAAACCCGATTTGTATAAAGATGAATTAATGAAGTGGTTGGAGGAAAACGACGGCAGAGAAAGAAAGGAATCTTCTAAATTAAAAGCGGATAGGATCTCGGTGAGATTGAAAGGTGGGGAAGATTTTGAGACCTTGGCAAAAGAGGTTTCCGAAGGAAACACTTCCGATTCCGGCGGTAAATTGGGTTGGTTTAGGGAAGATCAAATTTCCAGAGAAATAAAAGACAAGGTAATCAGATTGGAAAGCGGGAAAATAAGCGATGTTTTGGAGAGTGGTCTAGGTTATCATATTGTCAAATTAAATGAGATAAAGGAGGCGGAAGGAGAAAAAACTTACAATATAAGTCAGATATTTTTCCCCAAGCAATCTTTTTCTTTGTGGTTGAGTGAGAAAATAAAGGAGGTTAAGGTTAGTGTTTTAATTCCTGACTACATTTGGAACAAAGAAACCGGAATGGTGGAGTTTAAGGATAAATCAATGGAGGATTTTGAAATGAAGGCGCTAGAGAACTTCCAAGGAGACCATTCTTACATGACTTTTTGATTTTTGTTGAATTACGGGATAAAAGAAGCCCATTTGGGCGGATAAAAATCTGGTCTTATGTTTGAAAATGTGTTAATATGTTTTTGAGGGTTTGAATATTGATTTCAGAGCATCTTTCGGTCGGGAGGGTTTAAGATTTCTAAGAAAAAATAATTTAAAAAATAATATTAATATTTTAAGGTGAAGAAATCATCTTAAAATAGAAAAAAAATATGCCAAAAGCCAAGGTAGATGAAAATTTGTGTATCGGATGCGGAACCTGTGAAGCGGTTTGTCCCGGGGTTTTTAAGATAGATCCGGAAAAAGGAAAATCGGTCGTTATTTCGGATGATTGCGGAGAATGCAATTGTCAGGAAGTGGTAGAGGCTTGCCCGGTAAACGCTATTTCTATCGAAGAATAGTTTTTCGTTTAAAATTTTTTAACAGCGAGCGTAATCGAATCGATGATTTTTTGAAGCGGATTGTTTTAATTGGTAATTTTTATTTTTTGTGTTTTTTTATTTTCCCGCCATATTCCAATCTATTTTATTTGTTTTAGTTTTAGGTTTGATATCCTATTACGGAAATTTTTTTTGGCTTTTATTTTTTGTCTTTTTGGCTTATTCCTTTTTAACTTTTCGGCCGACAGCCAAAACTTGGGATGGATGGTATGTAGGATTGGTATTCTTTATTTCCGCTTGGACAATTTTACATCTTATCGATTATAATATCGAAAGAAGGATTTTTGTTATTTTGGCCGGCTTGGTTAATTATTTCTTGATTTTCGGGATATATCGAATAAAATCCAAACCGGAAAGTCGAACAGCCAAGGCGGTGGTAGCGATGTCTTTGATGGCGGTAGCTTTTTTGTTTTTTTCGGCAACTTACGGCGTTTATTTGAATTTTGACGTTTCCGCTTGGACTTTGATGGTTTTCTATTTTGTAAATATAAGCTTGATGAGTTATCAATATTTTTTGTTAATCGGAGAAAGTCGCAAAAAAATTGCCATTCTTTATAGTTTGGTTTTGGGTTTTGTGTCTCTGGAGATGGCTTGGATTGTGAATTTTTGGCCTTTCGGCTATTTGACTACGGGCGTGATTCTTTTGATGTTTTATTATATAATTTGGGATATTGCCCAAAATTATTTTTTGAATATTTTATCGATTAAAAAAGTTGTTATCAATTTGATTTTCTTTCTGATAACTTCGGCGGCAGTTCTGTGCAGTTCTCCTTGGTTTACAAAAATTTAATTTTAATTTGTTTAAAGTTTAATTGCTTATTATGAAAAAAAAGATTTTAAAAGCGTTTGCGATTTTGATTATTGTAATGACTTTCGGTTGGATCGGCAGTCTTTTTTTTGGCCGGTATTTAACTCCAATTTTGATTAGGAATGATTTTTTTGCCAAAATGGGAATATTTGAAAACGATGACAAGAGTACGACTATTATAAATAAAACCGAAAGAGTTTTGGTTAGAGAGAGCGATTCGGTAACGGAAGTTTCTTCAAACGCTATCTATGCAGTGGTTGATGTTTTTTCTTTTTCTGTCGAGGCGGAGAACAAGACTGTTCAAAAGAGTTTAGCTATGGGCGAAAGAGAAAAATTTCAGCAAGGAAAAAGCGGCGCGGGAACAATTTTAACCAATGACGGATTGATTGTAACCAGCCGTTTCAATATTATTGAAGAGGCTGCCGAGTATAAAATTTTGACTTACGGAGGTAATGTTTTGGAGGCCAAACTTCTGGGTGTGGACGATTTCACCGACCTGGCTTTTTTGAAGGCGGAAGGATCCAATTTTACAACCATGCCGATGGCTGATTCAAGCACTGTTAATTTCGGCAAGAGAGTGGTAATAATAGGAGAAATTTCCGGTTCGCAAAAAATTTATCTTTCAGACGGGGTTTTGAGCGGTTTTGATGAAAAATTTAGCTTGACCGGAACCGAAATTGCCTCTTCGGAGAAATTGCAAGGGGTTTTACGGGTGGACTTTGTCGGAGGAGAGGATTATGCCGGCGGTCCGATTATTAATTATAGCGGTGAACTTTTGGGAATTAGCATTTTTATAAATAAAGGCGGAGAGAAGCAATTTTTTCAGATTCCTATTAATGTTGTCAAAGATTCGATGCAAAAAATAAGCGAAAATCGATTGGATAAAACAGCCCGATTAGGAATTTATTATTTGTCTCTAGACGCTTATTACAAGATTTTAAAAGATCTAAAGGTTGAGCGGGGAGCTTTGATTTATTCGGCTACCGGCAAGCAGGGGTTGGCGGTTATCGCCGAAAGTTCGGCGGAAAAAGCCGGTCTAAAAATAGGCGACATTATAATGTCAATCGACGGAAACGAAATTGATTCCGCTCACCCTCTTTCAAATTTTATCAGTCAGTATGAAAAAGATTCTACGGCAGTTTTGAAAGTTTTACGGGGGGATGAAGAAATCGAGCTAACTGTTGAATTCTAAAAAATCCAAAAATAATAAAAAACGGATTATGTCAAAAAAAACAAAAGAAAATAAAGATATAAGAGAGGAAAATCAAGAAAAAAAAATAGAGTTTGGCTTAAATTTGAAAAATAGTGTCAAGCGAGGAATTATTGTGGTACTTTTATTTTTATTTGCCCTGATATTTACTTTCGGTTTCTTCGGCGCCGGCGGAGCTTTTGGAATTTTTTTAAATAAGATTGCCGGAATTGTTTTTGGCTGGGGTAAATGGTTGCTTCCGTTGGCCTTGCTGCTGGCGATGGTTATTTTGCTCTTTAAAAAAAGAACCGTTATTTACGTGGTAAAAATTGCCGGTTTAATTCTCGCTTTTTTTAGCTTATTGGGATTTTTTCATATTTTTTATGACCAAGACATTTTGCTTGAGGTGGCCAAAAACGGAGAAGGCGGAGGCTATATCGGTTTTTTGATTGCTTGGAGTTTGATTAAATTGACCGGCAAGATAGTCGGAGTTATATTCTTGATCTCATTTCTGGCAATTGGAATAATGGTGGCTTTTAACTTCTCGATTGTAGAAATTTTATTGGATATTTTAAAGAAATTAAGGAAGGAAAAAACTGTTAATTCAACTGAAGATAACATAAGCAATATAGAGATCGAAGATAAATTAAATTTGGAAGTTGCTTCTGGTGATGAAGAAAATTCTCAGTCCGATGAGAATGAAAAAACAAAAAAAACCGATCTGGAACTTAATATAAAAAACGTTCAATTTATTGAAGATGACTCCGGTTCCAAAAGGGAAGACGAAGGAGAGTCGGATGGCAATGGGGAAGAATCAAAGGAGGCCGAGGTGGATAATATTAAAAATGTTTCTTTTGATAAAATAGAGAAACCTTCTTCAAAGAAGAAGAGAAAAAATACATCATCTTCGAATTGGATTTTACCGTCTTTAACTTTATTGGATGACTACGACGGAGAAGCCGACGGTGGGAATATAGAGGAGAGAATCGATATTATTAAGGACGCCTTTGCAAATTTTGGGATAGAATTGGAGTTTAGCGGCTACATCACCGGTCCATCTGTAACACAGTACAGTTTTCGTCCGGCTGTCGGAGTGAAACTTAGTAAAATCGTTTCTTTTGGAGATGATTTATCCCTAGCTCTAGCCGCTCATCCTATTAGGATTGAAGCTCCCATTCCCGGAAAATCATTGATTGGGATAGAGGTTCCTAATAAGAAGCCGATTAAAGTAAGACTGAAGGAAGCGCTTGAAAGCGAAGAGTTTAGAAAGAATAATTCCAAATTGGCCTTGGCTTTGGGAAAGAATGTCGAGGGTAAATTTGTAGTGGCCGATTTGGGTGATATGCCCCACCTTTTAATTGCCGGCGCTACCGGGACAGGAAAAAGTGTTTGTGTTAATTCAATTATATTATCGTTGCTTTTTAAAAATTCGCCGGAAGACCTAAAAATGATTTTGGTTGACCCCAAAAGGGTGGAATTGTCTCTTTATAATAAAATTCCGCATTTAATTACGGATGTGATTACTGACAATAAAAAGGTGGTTAATGCTCTCCGTTGGGCGGTTCAAGAAATGGAGCGTCGGTATAAGCTTTTAGAGTCGATAGGAACTCGAGATTTGGATTCTTATAATGAAGAGGTGGAAAACGGCCTTAAAAGAACTGTAATTGATCCCGATACCGGAGAGAGTACCGAGGAGGATTTGGTAAAAATGCCTTCCATTGTAATAGTTATAGATGAATTGGCGGAGTTAATGATGTCTCAAGGAAAGGATGTGGAAGTTGTTATCGCCAGACTGGCTCAAAAAGCAAGAGCGGTAGGAATCCATTTAATTATTTCCACCCAGAGACCGAGCGCCAATATTATTACCGGGATAATAAAAGCCAATATTACCAATAAAATTGCTTTACATGTAAATAATTATATCGATTCAAGGACTATCATTGATACTCCGGGAGCGGAAAAGCTTTTGGGAAAAGGAGATTTATTATTTTTGGGGTCTAGTGCCTCCAAGCCGGTTCGATTGCAAAATTCATTTGTTTCTGAAAATGAAGTTAAAAGAGTGGTTAATTATATTATCGATCAAGAAAAGCAAAATCAAGAAAGTAAACAAGACACCAAAGAAGATGATTTCAATACAATCTCTCTCGATAAAGACGAAAAAAGTGAATCTGATTTTAATCAAGTTGATTTTTCGATTGAAGGTGATGGAGATACGGAAGACAGTCTTTATGAGGAAGTTAAAGAGTTTGTGCTGGAGGGTAGAAGAGCCTCAGCCTCTCTTTTTCAGCGTAAATTTAGAATCGGCTATACTCGGGCGGCCCGCTTATTGGATTACTTGGAAAAAGACGGTATAGTCGGTCCGGGCGAGGGTGCTAAACCCAGAGATGTTTTGGTGGATAAAAATGAGGGGGATATCGAAGAATCATCTTCCAAGAGTGAAGAGGTGACTCAAGAAGATAGAGATAAATGGCAGATTTAAGTTTTTAGTAAAATTTTATGAACGGTTTTAAGATAAAAAAAATTCAATCTCTGACTTTGGGTGAGAAAATGAGAAGGGTTAGAAATGAGAAAAGAATTACACTTTCGGAGATAGCCAAAAATACTAAAATTCAATTGGAATATTTGGAAAAGTTGGAAAACGGAGATTATAATAGTTTGCCGGCCGATGTTTATGTGAGAGGTTTTTTAAAGAGTTTCGCCGAGTATGTGGGTGTAAATGAAGATTATTTGATAAAATCCTTTATTAAGGAAAGAAGAATTCAAAATAATATCGCCGGTGATAAAAAAAAAGATAACGGATCAAAACAAATAAATTTATCGAAGTTTTCCATAAATCCTAAAATTTTATCGATAGTCTTTATTTCTTTATTTTTCTTGGGATTACTTTTTTATCTTTATTATAATTTAAATAATTTTATTTCTAATCCGGAATTGGTAATTTTGAATCCGACCAATAATTCAATAATTGAAGAGAGTAGCGTGGTAATTAAGGGGCGAACCGATATTGGCAATAATTTGTTTATAAACAACCAACCGGTTTTGGTGGATGAGGAAGGTTTTTTTAGTGAAAACATAATTTTAAAAGAAGGGGTAAATATTATAACAGTAAGAAGTGTTAATCAGTTTAACAAAGAGGCAATTGAATCGGTTTCGGTGGAAGGCCGATACAATAAACCGGAGGAATTCCAGCCAACTGAAGAAAATCCCGAATCCTCTCAGGCCGAGAGTGATTCAAACGAAGAAGGGGAGAATGAATCATCAATAGGATCTGATGATGATAATCCGGAAACGCAAGAAACAGAGTTGCAAAGCGAGGTTTTAGGAGTCGAGACCGTCAAGGAGGAAAAAAAGGATGAAAAGAAAAAGAAAGATTAAATTTCATGGGGTTGGGAAATTTTTTTCGGCATTTATTCGCGAGGTGTTGGAATTTATCAAAAAATGATTTAAAATTAAGAAGATAAATAGTGACCGGTGCCGGGAAACCGTCAAGGTCGATAAACTAAAAAAATATGGCAATAAAAAAGAAAGTAAAAGAGGAGGAGGAAAAAGTAGGAGGCGCAAAGATGCAAAAAATTAACAGTGTGGTAGATGAGATTCGACAGAAATTCGGAGAAGGAATGATTATGAAATTGGGGGAGGTTAAGAGGGTGGATGTCGCTTCGATTCCCACCGGTTCGATTTCTCTCGATATCGCTTTGGGTATCGGAGGCGTGCCCCGAGGAAGAATAATTGAGATTTACGGACCGGAGTCATCCGGTAAGACAACCTTGTCCTTGCATATAGCATCTAATGCTCAAAAAGCCGGAGGAACAGTGGCCTTTGTAGATGCCGAGCATGCCATGGATCCCGAATACGCCAAGAGAATCGGAGTAAATATCGATGAACTTTTAATTTCTCAGCCGGATGCCGGGGAGCAGGCCTTGGATATTGTGGAAACCTTGGTGCGAAGCAATGCTGTTGATTTGATCGTGGTTGATTCGGTGGCGGCTTTGGTTCCCAGAGCCGAGATTGAAGGAGAAATGGGTGATCAACATGTCGGTCGGCAAGCCAGATTGATGTCTCAAGCACTTAGAAAACTTACCCCGATTGTTTCCAAATCCAATACAGTGGTCATTTTTATCAATCAGATACGAATGAAAATCGGAGTGATGTTCGGTAATCCGGAAACCACTTCCGGTGGTCAGGCTTTGAAATTTTATTCTTCGGTGCGTATCGAGGTCAGAAGAAGCGCCCAAATAAAATCGGGAGAGCAAGTGGTGGGTAATCGAGTCAAGGTAAAAGTGGTTAAAAATAAAGTGGCTCCTCCTTTTCAAACTTCCGAATTCGATATTATGTATAATGAAGGAATTTCCCGCTCGGGAGATTTGCTGGACACGGGAGTTAAATTGGAAGTGGTTAAGAAGTCCGGAAACTCTTATTCTTTCGGTGAGGAGAAGCTTGGAACCGGTCGAGAAAAGGCCAAAACTTTTTTGAAGGAAAATCCGAAAGTTTTTAACACTATCGAAAAAGCGGTTTTAAAGGTGGCGATGAAACAGGAATAGATTAAAAAATATTTTTTATCCGACTCTTTGCCGAGTCGGATTTTTTAAAATTTTTGGGGTTGATTTTTTGTTTTAATTCGGGTTAAAATTAGTTTGTTTGAATTTTTTAATTTTGATTTGGCATTGTTTATGAAATTGATAAAAGGTCACCAGGTTGCCGATATTATCTTAGAGGACTTAAAAAATAAAATAAGCGAATTAAAAATCAAGCCGACCTTGGCGGTTATTTTGATTGGCGAAGACCAGGCTTCAAAAATTTATGTCGGTCTTAAAAAAAAGGCGGCCGAGAAAATCGGAATGAATTTCCGCCTTTTTTATTATAACAGTGATGTTGAAGAAAAGACGGTTTTGGATAAAATAAAAGAATTAAACAAAGATAGGGAGGTAAGCGGAATAATCGTTCAATTGCCTTTGCCTCAAGGATGGAATAAAAAATTGATTGTAAATTTAATAGATTTGGAAAAAGATGTGGACGGTTTTTGCGATGAGAATCAAAACCTTTTTTATGGCAAGGAAGAATGTGAAATTTTTCCCGTTTTCCCCAAAGCCATTTTCAGAATGATAGAGTTTGCGATAAAAGAAAACAATTTAACCGGTATTCGAGAGGGCGTAATTATTTGCAATTCGGATGATTTTGGCAGAGTTATGCAAAGAGCCTTAGGTAAATTGAGTATTCAAGGAGAATATGTGCTTAAAGACGATTTGAAAAATAATCTGGAAAAAATAAAAAAAGCCGATGTATTGGTGACGGCTTGCGGAGTGGCGAATATTTTGAACAGTTCGATGGTTAAAACGGGGGCGATTGTAGTTGACGGCGGGATAATAAAGGTTGATGGAAAAGTGAGGGGGGATGTCGATGTCGAATCTTTTGAAAATTTTGATGCTTTTATTTCTCCGGTTCCCGGCGGAGTGGGACCGATGACAGTGGCTTGTCTTTTGGAAAACACTTTTTTGGCGGGAGTAAAATAAAAAAAAGAATCATTGGATTCTTTTTCGGTGTGCCCGGAGAGAGACTCGAACTCTCATGGATTAGATCCACACGATTTTGAGTCGTGCGCGTCTACCAATTTCGCCATCCGGGCTTATTTCTTCAACTCTCTTAGAATATTATTTTTTTTAAACAAAGTCAATAATAAATATCAACCCCTTTTCAAATTTTTTAAAAAAAGCTATAATATAGTTAATTATGGCAAAAATAATTTCTTTAGTCAATCAAAAAGGCGGAGTGGGTAAAACCACTTCTTCCGTCAATTTAACCACTTATCTAGCCAGTATGGGTAAGCGGGTTCTTTTGGTTGATCTGGATCCTCAGGGTAACGCTTCTTCCGGTTTAGGGGTTAATATCGGCGAGTTGAGCGGGGATCTTTATCAGGCGATGATTTTGGGCAAACATCCGCGAGAGATAATTTTACACAAACGATCTTTGGATTTTGATATTTTGCCCGCCTCTCAGGATTTGGCCGGGGCGGAGATCGAGATGATCCATATGGATAATCGCGAATTTAAATTATATAATACTTTGAGACAAATAAGAACCGATTATGATTATATTATAATCGATAGTCCTCCAAGTTTGGGACTTTTGACGATAAACGGTTTGGTGGCCAGCGACGAGATAATTATTCCGGTCCAAACCGAATACTATGCCTTGGAGGGATTGAGCCAGCTCCTGGAAACCATCAGCCTGGTTAAAGAAAATATTCAACCGGATTTAAAAATAAAAGGAGTTTTGCTTACGATGTATGATCGGCGCAATCGTTTGGCGCGTCAGGTAGTCAAGGAAGTAAGGGAGCATTTTCCGGGACATGTTTTTGAGGGGGTTATTCCCAGGAGTGTGCGGTTGGCGGAGGCGCCGAGTTTTGGTAAATCGATTTTGAGTTTTGATGCCTTTTCCAAGGGTGCCAGGGCTTATAAAAATGTCGCTCGAGAGATAATTGAGATGGATGAAAAATATCAAGATATAAAATTGTAGAAGATTAATAAAAAATAAAATAAAATAAAAATAATTCAGATTTAAGATCGAAAAAAACTGAAATATTTTTGAAATAAAAAAATGGGTCAAAATTATGGTTTAGGAAGAGGACTTTCATCCTTGATTCCGCAAAAAAAAATTAGTCGAGACGATAATCAGATTAAAACCGATTTTGATTTTTCCAAAGTTAAAAGTTTGGATAGCGGTGATGAGCAGCCGTCGGAAAAAAAGAATGAAATAAAAGGTTCGACACAGGGGGTCCTGGAGGTGGAGTTGGACAAAATAAAAGTCAACCCTTATCAACCCAGAACCGATTTTGATCAGGGTAAACTTAAGGAATTGGCCGATTCAATTAAAGAACATGGAATTTTGCAACCGTTGGTGGTTACCAAAAAAGGAGACGATTACGAACTAATTGCCGGAGAGAGGCGCTTGCAAGCTTCCAAGTTGGCTATGTTGGAAAAAGTGCCGGTAATTGTCAAAGACGTTAAGGAGAAAGAAAAATTGGAATTGGCAATTGTTGAAAATATCCAGCGACACAATCTTAATCCAATCGAGGAAGCCCAGTCTTTCCAGCAATTGATTGAAGAATTTCAAATGAACCAAGAAGAGGTGGCTCTGAAAATGGGAAAAAACAGAA